>NZ_JBMNDR010000001.1:279471-349765 GCF_052543235.1 Streptomyces sp. SAS_272
GTCGTCTTGGGCGGGGGCGGCACAACCGCAGCCAGCCTCCACGCCCTCCCCGCGCACCCGTTCCTCGCGGCGACCGGCCTGTACGCCGCCGCAGTCCTCGCCTGGGTGGCCCGCTGCTACCAAGCCGCCCACCACCGCCAGACCGCCGAGCATGACTGGGAGCGGCGCCGTGTAGACGGCGAGCAGCCTGCGCCGTTGATCCCGTGCTGCATGCTCGCCCGCCGCAGCGACGGTGCAGCGCACGACAGCCGCCGCTGCACGGACACGTTCCACCGCATCACCGCCAGCCTCGACCTCTGGAGCAACCCGTGAGCTATCCAGTCCTCTTCACCACGGCCGGCATGCGCAACTTCGCCGAGCTCGTAGACGCTGAACGACAGCGCCAGATCACCAAGTTCGGCGACCAGCATCATCCGATCGTGCAGGGCATGCACTCCGTCGCCCTGTTCGCGGACCTCGCCCAGGGCCTGCGCGGGCTGAACACCAACCCGAATGAGCGCTGCTGGATGACGATCCTCCTGGAGGAGACGTACGAGGCCGGCGCGGAATCCGACCTCGCGAAGCTCCGTGTCGAGCTGGTGCAGATCGCCGCGGTCTGCCAGGCGATCATCACCGACCTCGACCGCCAGGGGGACAAGCGATGAGCCAGCCCAACGACCGCGTCCGCACGCACATCAAGGCTCTCATGGAGGAGATGAAGCACCAGGCCACGAGTGGTTCCCCACACGTGCAGGCCTTCCTCTCCGGCATGCTGTCGGGCCTCGCGGCCTCCGTGGAGATCCTCGACGGAGGCACCGCGGAGGCCTCACTGGAGCGGATGGTGCAGCGGCTGTCGTCCGCCATCGGCGAGGCGTACCTGGCGGGCAACCTCCCACCCCGGCCGCCCGCCCAGGAGGACGAGGACGCCCGTCGTGCCGGGCGCCGGTCCAACATCCGCGAGCGCCTGGAGCAGCTCGGCCGGCGCGGCATCCTCGGAACCAGCGCGGCCGAACTGCTGCGCAACCAGGTCGAGGCCGAGATGCGCGAGGCCGACACCGCGCGCGCGGTCGCAGCCAGCAACCTGCGGCACGTGAAAACCCTCGTGCCCGAGCTCGAGGCCGCCCAGTCCGCCATCGAGCGGGTGCGCGCCCTGGCAGCTGACATGCACACCTGGTGCAGCCCCCACGGCATCGCCACCGACTACGCGAAGCGTATCGAGATGGCCCTCGACGCCCCCGTCACGACGGCCGTCACCAGCGTCAACGCCGACCTAGGCGGCTCGAAGGCCGCAGACCACGTCGGCCACGGCAGCCCCTGCGAGGAGCAGCCGGACCGCGCCTGCGCTGGCATCGACCCAGCCCAGCAGCTGCGCGACCAGATCGCCGCAGCCCTGTACGAGCGCGAGCGCCCGCCCCGAGACCCCGCCTGGCCCGACGCGTACGCAGCAGATCGCGAGGTGTTCGGAGACATGGCGGACGCCGTCCTGGCCGTCGTCCTGCCGGCCACCAGCTTCCTCGGCGAGCTCCACCCCGCCGCTCTCGTCGCTGACGTGAACCGCGTCATCGACCTGTACGAGCGCTGGTGCAAGGCCGGCCCGCCACCGCTCGGCACCTCGATCTCCCGATGGTGGGACAAACGACTCCTGGAGCTCCGGCACGCCGTGCTCGGCGAGCCCAACGGGGACCCGTCATGACGACCCGTCTGGAAGTCCTCGGCGAGGATGGCGAGTGGCAAGAAGTACCGGGCGTCGTCTCCGTCGAGCTCCACGCCGAGCTGGAGGACGCCGCCGAGCGCCAGGTGCTGAGCCTCGCCGAGGTACAGGAGCAGTACGCCCGGTTCGTTGCGGCGTTCGCTCGCCAGGTCGGCGCCCGGTACGCCCGGTGCGCAGCCCAGATCGTCGACCAGCTGCACGCTGCGACCGCGGCCGGACAGGCCTACGCTGCCGCGCTTCGGCCGACACCCGACCGCCCCGCTTGGCAGTCCCCGTACGGGCCCGCACGAAGGAGACGCTGACCATGGGATTCGGTAGCGCAGGACTCACCTTCTTCAACCCCGTCGCCCGCGCCCTCATCGAGGCCGGCGCACCCGACGAGGTGAAGGAGAAGACGCTCACCAAGCTGATCGCCGACCTCCAGGCCGAGGACTGGGACACCGAACTCGACAGCCTCCAGCTGTTCCTCGACGACCCGGCCATCGTCCGCGCCTTCGCCGCCAACGACATCACCTGGGAGCACTGACCGTGCCTACCCAGCAGTCCATGGACGCCCTGCTCGACGCCTATACCGCGCAGCGCGAGGCCCTCGCCAGGGTCCAGGCTCTCGCCGACGTCGTTCTGAAGGAGCCGCGATCTATCAACCCGGAGGGTCGTCTCGCGCGCGGCCTCGCACACCGCATCAGCGTGGCGATCAAGCCGACCACAGCGGAGCGGCAGTGCAGCTTCAACAAGGAGCACGGCGCCCACACCTGGCCCTACGGCCCTGGCGAGAACGCCGTCTACTGCCCAGGCCTGCCTCGCCCCTGAGCATGCAGAAGGGGCGCGCTTCACGTCTCGCCAGACCAGCGCGCCCCCGGCAGTGATCACCGTACCTCGAACGCCCCAGGAGTCACGATGACCACCGCCACCCACCTCCACACCGTCATCAACCACTGGACCGACCTCCAGGCCAGCCTCGGCACCCAGCAGGCCGACACCTGGCCCCCCGTCATGGGCATCGCCCGACTTCACGAACACCTCAAGGCCGACGACGAGGCCCGCGCACTCCGCGCCCTCGAGCGCTCACCGGACCAGATCGGCACCACCACCGCACCCCTCCGCATCGCCATCCTCGACACCATGACCAGCATCGACGCCTGGCTCATCGACACCACCGACCACATCGCCGGCGCCGTCCAGCGCCCCGCCGTCAGCCGCCCGCCCATCACCAACCGGACCGACACTGTCGGCCTCCAGCTCGCGGCGCTCGCCCTGGCCGACACCGCCGACGCTCGCCGCTGGTCGTACACCGACCCACGCCGGCGCAGCGCCCCGTTCGCCGCGGCCTGGCTCCTTGCCCGGGTTGAGGACGCTCCCGGGCCCTTCCGGATGCTGACCGGCGTCCAGCGCGAGGAGGTCCAGAGTGTGGCCGGCCGCGCCGCCCGCGCAGTCGTCCGTGCGCTCGAGATGGCCCGGCAGACACAGGTCCTTGAGCGGCCGTGTCCCAACTGCCGAGGAGTGCTGCGCATCGAGGGCGGCGACGGCCAGGCCCCTACCGTCCGATGTCGCGGCTGCGGACGAGCCTGGACCGGCGACACGGAGTCATAAAGGCCTGTCGCGCAGCCGAAACCGCCTCCTCGCAGGCGGACATATAACCGCTCTGAACGACGCGAGGTGCCGAGAGTTACCCCCAAAAGCTGCACCGCTGAAAGGCGATCGCGATGGGGTTGTCCCGCGCCGGAAGGACGCGTCCGTTGGTCCGTGTGCCGTCTGATCTGGGGTGTTCCCCGGATGGATGGTCAGGTCGCCTGACGCACCATCAGGAGATGTCCTGAATGCGCGGTTTGGGGAAAGTGTGGGATGAGTCTCAGAAGCCTTGATCGGGTTGGTGTTCGTACCTGCGCCCGCAGGAAGATTCATCCAACCGCAAGGGCCCGTCGGGGAGCTGTGAGAGGTCGCTCCGACGGGCCCTGGTGGGCCACCATCCCTGCAAGAAGACTGGACCCAGAATGGACCCTACACACGCCGCGTCCCAGCCGTCGCCGGTATCTGGCGCGACTCTCGTCACGTTGCTTGGGCTCGCCTCCGGGAACGCTGGCTTCATTGCCGGCCTCTTCGGCGGCATCGCCGGTGACCAGACCCTGTACGCAGCCACCGCAACCGGTTTCGCCGCGGCCGCCGTGTTCTTCACGATGAGCATGTCGATCGCCAAGTTCGTCCGCACTAACCGCACCTGACGCCGAAACCCGGGCTCGATCGACAGTCATCGGGACGAGCCGCCCGTCGCGACATCCCCGCGACGGGCGACTCCGTCGCAGCCGACATGCCTCAGTGCAAGGCGCCGTGACGCCCGTCGACACCCCGTCAGCGCTGGATCGTTGAACCCGTAGAACCACCCGCGCATCGCGCGGTACCGTCAAGGCGGCAGATGCCCCCCGCAGGGCGTCACCTCCAGGAACTAAGCGAGCCCCGGACGCGGAGACTGCAACTCCGGCCGAGGCTCTGACCACCGGAGAGTGACCTCCCATGGCTGAGCTGCACCCTAGTGCGCCCACCCGCCCCCGCACCATCCACCCCCGCGCCGTCGTGTCACTCGCAGTCACCGCCGCGGCCCTGATCTTCCTCCTCACTGGCGTCTCCCTCTGGCTCTCCTACGAGCACCTCCACGACGTCGGCGCCCGCCACGGCTTCGCAGACGACCCGATCCGCGCCTGGGCCTGGCCCGCCACCCTCGACCTGTTCTACGCCGCCGGCGAAGTCCTCATCCTGCGCGCGGCCCTCGCACGCCGCCTCGACTGGTGGGCCATCAGCCTGGTCATCTTCGGCGCCGGCGGATCCATCGCCCTGAACATCGCAGGCGTCGGCGAAGGCGCCCAGGCCCTCGACTACGTCGTCGCGGCCGTCCCGCCTGTGGCCTCTCTCCTGGCGTTCGGCGCGCTGATGAACCAGCTCTACCGCCTGCTCGCTGCTGTCGAGACGCCCGTCACGACGACCGTGACCAGCGTAGACCGGGTGAATGCACCCAACGTGACGGCCCCCGTCACGCCGCCGACCCCGCCCAAGATGCCCGTGCCCGCGGCCCCGCTTACCCCCGCGCTGTCGGCCGCGCGCCTGCCGCAGCCGGTTGTGCCCCGCGGCGCGCGCGTCCTGCCGATCGTGGCCCCGCCCGTCGCCCAGGCCCCGACCGTCCCGCAGCCTCCCGCGCCGATCCGGTACACCGACGCACGCTGCGCCGTGATCCGCGCCCTGTACAACACGGCCCCGCCGTCTCGCCCGGGCACGAAGGCGATGCGCGAGGCCCTCGTCGCGGCCGGCTACGAGGCCCCGTCCGACGGCGCGATCCGCGGCACCCTACGCACCGAGGTCGAGGCCCACGAGCCGCACCTCGCGCAGCTGCCGCCAGCGCCCGTCGCCATCAGCGCCTAGCCGTACGCCGCCGTGACCGCCGTCATCGGCGTGCTCTGCGCTGCGTGCGCACTCCTCGCGCTCGCCGGTCTGGCCCTGGTGGCCCCCAGCGACATCCCGCGGATCAACGGGACGGTCGCGCTCATTCTGACTTTCGCGGCGCTCGGCGTCGCCATGTACCGCTGAGGAATCCCGAATGACCCCGCTCGCCATCCCCGTCTACGGACTCGTCTCCCTCGGCGGCGTCACCGTCGGACTGTCCCTGTTCGCCTGGGACTTCACCCGCTGGTGGACTGCACACAAGAAGCGTCTCTCCCTCAAGGCCGTGCAGGCGCTCCTGCCGCAGCTGCTCTGCCTGGCGTACGGCGCGCTGCTCATCCTGTCCGCCGGCGGCATCATCGGCGGCCTCGCCGACTGGTCCCTCTGGGGCACCAACCAGGTCGGCGACATCGTCCTCGTCTACGGCCTCGGAGCAGCCACGCCGACCGTCACCCGCGCCTCGCACCTGGCCCTCACCCCCGGTGGACACGCGGCCATCATCATCATCACCGTCGTGATCGTCGCCGTGTGCAGCCGTCGCGGCTTCCGCTGGGACTTCGTCCGCCAGATCTTCGCCGGCATCGCTCTCGGCCTCGCCTCGAGCATCGCTGGAGTCGTGGGCTTCCTCGTCGCGCCCTCTTTGTCATGGGCTGGCGACTACGTGACGGGGCTGTTGTGAAGTTCCATGTGGTCGCCGAAGAGCCTGCCGAGCCGTCCGAGGACCCGGCGGGGGAGAGCGACGAACCGAGCCGCAGTTCTTTCGTGGCCCTCGTGGTGGTCGGCTCGGTGACGGCCTGGCGGATCGTCGTCGCCTTCCCCGAGGTGGCCTACGTCGTCGTCGGAGTCCTCGGCACCGTCGCCTGGCAGAAAGCCCGGGCATGGCAGGCCGGTCGCCGCAAGGACGAGAGCGAGGACCAGGAGGAGGCCGAGCAGCCCGACGTCGCCGCCGCCCTTCGCCGCCTCGTCGGCGACGACAAGGGCGTCCTTCTTACCCGCCTCCAGAAGGACCTGGGACTCCCCGACACCAAGGCTGTGAAGGCGCTCCTCAACGAGGCCGGCATCTCCTGGAAGCCTTCGCGCACGCGAGAGGGGAATGGGCCAGCCGTACGTAAGGAGGCCATCCCGCCCGCCCCTTCTCCCGTCGCTGCCGACTCTCACGGTGACGGTTGTTGTTGCAGGTCAGGCGGCAACGGCAACGGCAACAACGGCACCGGAGAGGGGCCAGGAGAGGGGATCCGTGTAGAGCGCACCGACGGCGGTCTCATCATCTACGACCTCGCCGACACCCACCGGCGCACCAGCACCGACAAGGGGGTGTCATGATCCTCCGCCTCATCCGCGCCGTCCACGAGTACTGCGCCAAGTGCGGCTGGTGGACCGAGAACTGCGGCCACTGACCCCCGGCACCCCCGGCCTCGTCGCGGATTCCCTCCCGCGGCGGGGCCGACGTACGCCACCATGGATCCGTGCCGACATCACTCCGGGCCACCGGCGCCGCCAAGGACATGACCCTCGACGAGCTCGCCGCATTCGTCGACGACGCGCGCAAGGCCGGCATCGCCGGCGACCGCAACGTTCGTGCCGAGCTGTCGTACAGCGGGAAGATCAAGGAAGTCGAGATCATCCTCAGCGAGAACGACGACTGAAGGAGTAGCGGTGCACTTCCCCACGACCGCCGAGCTGCGCGCCGCGTCCACCGGGCGTCTCTTCGCCCCGTACACCGCGTGCGTCCAAGCCCTCGCCGATGCCGCCGAACGCGAGGCCTTTGACCTCCAGTACAAGCACCTGGCCCAGGCCTTGCAGATCGACGAGGAGAAGGCGGCCAAGGCCCTGGCGGACGTTCGCGCGGCCGCCGCCGGATGGCTGCTGCCCGAGGCGCACATCTACGAGGAGGCCAGGCGCTGCCTCCACGACCACGTGCACGGCTTGCCCTACATTCCGTTCCTGCCCGTGCCGTCCGGCTTCTTCGCACGTCCGTGATTTCGTCGGGCTGCGCTGCCACACTAGGACTGCGCGACCACGCATCAGGTGCCCCGTGCCGGGCGCTCGGGCCCCATCGTTTCCCTCCGAGGCGATGGGGCCTTCGCACGACCCCGTCATGACGGCGCTGACGGGCGTCACGGCACCGGAGGAACGTCACAGAACCGCCACACCCGCACGACAGCACCACAACTGCCGCCATGATGCCCCTCTCGGACACACCGCCCTAGGGGAACCATGCGCATCCACCACGCCGCCGCTGCCGCAGCCATCGCAGCACTCGCCCTGACCGCCTGCTCCAGCAGCGACAGCAACAAGCCGGCCGACCCGAAGAAGCTCGACACAGAAGCTGGCTTCGCCTGCGACGACTTCGCCCACGGCTACAAGGCCGCCCAGACCACCCAGGCCCGCATCGACCTCGCGAACAAGGTCAACAAGTGGGCCCAGTCCAGCAAGACGAACGGCATCGCCGACAACGCAACCGTCCTCGCCCGAGGCTCCGAAGCCTCAGCCTCCGCCTGGCAGATCGGCGCCGATGCCTTCGCCCAGTCCTGCCTCGACGCCGGCTGGAAGTCCTGAACCGCATGACGTAGTTGCTTTCCAGGACCGAGTGATCCATCCTGGGCGCAAGTCCGGCGTGCCCGGACACTGAAACTTCGCAGCTCGCGCCCCGAGCGCACCACAGGAGGCCCGCCACCGCGCGGGCCTCTGCCATGTCCAGGGGGGTGACCGCCATGGGCGCCGCCAAGCCGGTCACCGACGAAGAGCGCCAGCGCGTACGCGAGCTGCACGCCGAGGGCAAAGGCCGCAACGAGATCGCCGAGATCCTCGGCCGCGGCGGCCGCACCATCAGCACCATCGCCAAGAGCCTCGGCCTCTCCTTCTCCCGGGCCGCCGAAGTCCGGCAGGCCACCGAGATCCGACAGGCCGACCTCGCAGACCGCCGCGCACGCTTCGCCATCGAGCTCCAGGACCTCGCCGAGCGGGAGATCAAGAAGATCAACCAGCCGCACACCTACTGGGACTGGGGCGGCAAAGAGCACGACTTCGACACCCACGACGCCCCAGAGCCCACCCCGGCCGACAAGCGCGCCTACATGGCTATGGTCGCGACCGCCGTGGACCGCTCACTGAAGCTTGCCCCACCCGAGCAGGACGCCGAGGGCCTCGCCGCGGTCGACGCCTGGCTGAAGGGGATGATGGGCGGCAGCTAGGGGGCGAGCATGTACGACGCCCTCGTCGGCAAGCAGCTGCGCTCCACCCAGCTCGCCACCGCCCGCGGAAACCTGTGGGAAGGCGCCGTCCGCTCCTCGAAAACGATCAGCTCGATCATGGTCTGGCTGCGCTACATCCGCACCGGCCCGCCCGGCGCGCTCCTCATGGTCGGCAAGACGGAGCGCACCCTGAAGCGCAACATCATCGACGTCATCGTGCAGATGGTCGGCGTGAAGCGCTGCAAGTTCAGGGCCGGGGCAGGCGAAGTCGTCATCTTCGGCCGCACCATCTATGTGGCCGGCGCCAACGACGAGCGGGCCGCCGACAAGATCAAGGGGCTCACGCTCGCGGGCGCCTACCTGGACGAGGTCACGACGTTCCCCGAGAGCTTCTTCTCGATGCTCGGCACCCGCCTCTCCGTCGAGGGAGCACAGTGGTTCGGCACCACGAACCCTGAAGGCCCGAACCACTGGTTGAAGAAGAAGTTCCTGGACCGCGCCCGCCTCCACGTCCGCCGCGACGGGTCCGAGGTGATGTCCGAGGACCCGAAGGCGCTCGACCTCCACCGGTTCTCCTTCAGCCTGCACGACAACCCCTACCTGCCGCCGGCCTACGTCGCCAACCTCAAGATCGAATATCAGGGTCTCTTCTACCGGCGGTTCGTCCTCGGCGAATGGTGCCTGGCCGAAGGTGTCGTCTACGACATGTTCGACGAGACCAAGCACGTCATCGACGTCGTGCCCGACGTCCGGCACTGGATGTGCGTCGGCCTGGACTACGGCACCATCAACCCCTTCTCCGCGGTGCTCCTGGGCGTCGGGACCGACGACCGGCTGTACGTCGCCTCCGAGTACCGGCACGACTCCCGCGTTGCACGCCGTCAGCTGACCGACGCCCAGTACAGCGTCGCAGTGCGGAAGTGGCTGGCGGAGTTCCAGCACCGCGGTCAGCAGGGCGTCCAGCCGCAATGGATCTTCGTCGACCCAAGCGCCTCCAGCTTCATGACGCAGCTCTGGTCCGACAACGTGCCAGGTGTGGCGAGGGCGAACAACGAGGTCAAGGACGGCATCCGCTCGGTTTCCGTGGCGCTTGGCTCCGACCTCCTGTATGTCCACCGCTCCTGTGCCGGTCTCCTCGCCGAGCTCCCCTCGTACGCCTGGGACGACAAGGCTGCGAAAGCCGGGGACGACGCCCCGCTGAAGGTCGACGACCACTCGGTCGACGCCCTCCGGTACGGGCTGCACTCAACCGCCCATGAGTGGCGGCACCTGGTCCGCGCGAACTTGGAGGTGGCTGCCTGATGGCCGCGGAACTCTCGATCCCCGTCTACCTGTCCCTCGGAAACAACGACCCGGGGCAGATTGGGACGATCGAACTCTCTGCGGATTCGGACGGGAAGATCACGCTAACCACGTCGCACATCGCCGCAGTGCTGCGCGAGGCAGTGGCCGCGATGGAAGCAGCAGCGAGGGAGGACAGCGATGCCGCTCCCAAGTAAGGGCACCCCCTGGCCGCCGATCCACCCCGCGATCCGCTCCGACCTGGAGGACTGGGCCGCCTGGCTCTCCGCCAACCCCGACCGGCTCGCCTACCGCTACCGCAACCGCGGCACCCGCTCGTACGCCACAGGCCAGCCCGGCCAGATCCAGAACCGGCCCTCCCAGTACCGCGGCGGCCTCGTCGGTACCATCGCCCGCTGGTTCTGGGGCGAGCCCACCCCCTACGGCGAGAAGCGCGCCAACCTCCACATGCCGCTCGCCCGCGACGTCGCCCGCACCAGCAGCGACCTCCTGTACTCCGAGCCGCCGGCCCTCAAAGTCAGCGACGGGAACACCACCGCTCAGGAGCGGCTCGAGCAGCTGATGGACCTCGGCCTGAAGCGCACCCTCATCGCCGCTGGCGAGAGCGGGGCCGCTCTCGGTGGCGCGTACCTGCGGATTGTGTGGGACGTCGAGGTCAGCGACCGGCCGTGGATCTCCCTCGTCCACGCCGACGGCGCCGCACCAGAGTTCGCGCACGGCGACGTTCTGAAGGCGGTCACGTTCTGGACCGTCATCGCCTGCGAAGGGCAGCGCGTCGTCCGCCACCTGGAGCGCCACGAGCCCGGGTTCGTGCTGCACGGCGTTTACGACGGCACCGAGGAGAATCTCGGCAAGTCCCGCGGGCTGGAGGAATTCGAGCAGACGAAGGCGTACGCGCCAGTCCGTCAGCTGCCCGCCGGGATGGAGCGGAAGCTCCTCGTCTCGTACATCCCGAACACGATGTTCGCCCCGGACTGGCGCGACATCCCCGGCGCGGCCGGATTGGGTACCAGCGACTACCAGGGTGCGGAGACGTTCCTCAGCTCGGTCGACGAGACGTACACCTCGTGGATGAGGGACATCCGCCTCGCCAAGAGCCGGATCATCGTCCCGGCCGGCTACCTGATGGCCAACGGGCCCGGGCTCGGGGCGGTGTGGGAAGACCGCGAGGTCTACGCGCCGTTGAACGTGCCGCCCAACAGCGAGCAGGCGATCACCCCGAACCAGTTCCTGATTCGCCACGAGGAGCATCGGGCCACGATCGAGGAGCTGGTGGGCAAGGTCGTCCGCAACGCCGGCTACAGCTCTGGCACGTTCGGCGACGACACGTCCGGGCCAGCCACCACGGCCACGGAAATCAAGGCACGCAACGCACGGTCGATGTCGACCCGGGCACGGAAGGCCGAGCTGGCCGTCCCCGGGATCGCGGACATCACCGAGGCGTACCTGATGCTCCTGGCGTCCGGGATGTTCCCAGGCTACGGCGACGTCGAAGTCGAGCGGCCGGACGTGGTCTTCCAGGACTCAGTCCAGGACGACCTGAAGACCCTCGCGGAGACCGCCGCTCTGCTCCAGCAGGCAGAGGCCGCCTCGACAGAGGTCAAGGTCGCGCTCTTGCACCCGGACTGGGACGAGCAGGAGCAGGCGGAGGAAGTCCGCCGGATCCAGAAGGAGACCGGCCGCCTGGTCGAGGACCCGCTCACCTTCGGCGCGGACCGGCCGCAGTTCGGCGAGCAGCCCCCAGACGACGGCGAGCAACCGGCGGAAGCCACCGCGGCGGCGGAGGCCGGTGCCGCGGAGTAGCGGGGAGGCGGCATGCCGGTCAGCCCGGACATGGCAGAGGACCTCGCGGCCGCCGTCTCCAAGCTGTACGAGCAAGCCGAACTCGCGGTGATCGACAAGGTGACGCGAGCTCTCGCTGAAGGTCTCGACTCGCCACTGTGGGCCGAACTCAAGCTCCGAGCTATCGGCCACCTCCGCACAGCGATCGAGGACGTCATCGCCGCCCTGCAGACTGACGCGGCCGGAGCCATCCACACGGCGGTCGCCGAGGCGTACAACCGCGGCACCCAGGCGGCCGTGGTCGAACTGGGCGCTCTCGCCCCGACGGTGGCGGTGATTCCGGCGGGCACCCGCGCGGTCGATCGGTTGGCTTCGGCGCTGGTGCAGGAGACCGGGGCGACGCACGTGCGGATCCTCCGCACGGGGATGGACGTGTACCGGCAGGTCATCGCCGAGGCCACGTCCGCGCCCCTGCTGGGAGCGTCCACGCGCCGCGGGACGGCTGAGCGGGCCCTGAACCGGTTCGCGGACCGCGGGGTGACCGGCTTCGTCGACCGGTCCGGGCGGGCATGGAGCCTCACCTCCTACACGGAGATGGCGACCCGATCCGCCCTCGGCCGCGCCGCCGTGCAGGCGCACACCGACCAGCTCGCCGCGTACGGGGTGGACCTGGTCATCGTTTCCGACGCCCCCGAGGAGTGCCCCCGCTGCAAGCCGTGGGAGGGCAAGATCCTCACCCGAGAAGGGCTTGGCGGGCCGCAGACGATCGAAGCCGAGCACGCCACCGAGGACGACCAGATGGTGTCCGTCCGCGTGGCCGGCAGCCTGCCGGAGGCTCGCGCAGCTGGGCTGTTCCACCCGAACTGCCGTCACAGCGTGGCCAGCTACCTCCCGGGCCTGACCCGCCCGCCGGCGCCGAAGGCTGACCGGACGCGAGCGACGTACGAGCAGTCGCAGCAACAGCGCTACCTCGAGCGCCAGGTCCGTGCCTGGAAGCGACGCGCGGCCGGCGCGGTGGACGACGGCAACAGGGCGAAGGCGAACGCGCGGGTGCGGGACTACCAGAAACGCATTCGTGAGCTGACCGCGGACACCGGCCTGCCGCGCAAGTCGCACCGCGAACAGATCGACGCGGCCGCACGGCCCGCGACAGCCGAGCGACCGGCCCGCCCGGCCCGGCAGGCCGTGCGCTGACACAGACTTCCGGCCGCCGCACGGCGCCCGGGCAACCCGAAACGGGAGAAGATCACCATGCAGGTCCCTTTCACGCGCTCGTCCTTCAGGCACCCGTTGGCGACGCACTCCGCACTGGACGTACTGGGCTACCGCCGCAACGGCGCGCCGATCTACGCCATCGCGGGTGGCAGCAGCGAGGGCGAAGGCGGCTCCGAGTCCGGCGGACAGTCCGGATCCGGTGAGTCTGGCGAGTCCGGGCAGGGCGGATCCGAAGGCGGCAACGCCGCGGCTGGGCAGGGCGGACAGCAGTCCGAACAGGGATCCAGCGAGTCCGGATCCGGTAAGGACGACGACTGGAAGGCACACGCACGCAAGTGGGAAGAGCGCGCCAAGGAGAACAAGGCCGAGGCCGACAAGGGCAAGGCCGCGCTCGCTGAGCTGGAGAAGATCCGGCAGCAGAACCTCAGCGCCCAGGAGAAGGCGGTCGAGGACGCCGAGAAGGCAGGCCGCACGGCCGCCGAGCAGGAGTCCGCGAAGGTCATCGAGACCAAGGACGCGACCATCCGCGACCTCACGGCCCAGCTCGCCGTGTACGGCCGGGCGGAGAAGCAGGGCGTGAAGGTCGCCCCCCTCCTCAACAGCCGCGCCTTCTACGACGCCCTCAGCAAGCTCGACCCGGCCACGTCCGGATTCGGCGACAAGCTCGATGCCCTCATCAAGGCCGAGCTGAAGGACAACCCGTCCATCGCCGTCCAGACCGCCGGCAAGTCCGGCCCCGACCTGTCCGGCGGCACCGGTGAAGGGGCCGCGAAGAAGCGTGGCGGCTCGCTCGCAGGAGCGATCGAGAACCACTACCAGACCTGATCCCGGAGGATCACCATGCCCGTGACGCTCGCTCAGGCGCAGCTCAACACCCAGGCGGACATCGACTTCGCCGTCATCGACAACCTGCGGCGCAACAGCTGGCTGCTCAACAACTTCGTGTGGGACAACACCGTCACCCCCGGTACGGGCGGCGGCTCCCTCACCTACGGCTACACCCGGCTCCTCGCTCCCTCGGCGGCGGCATTCCGTCGGTTCAACGAGGAGTACGTGCCGAACCAGGCCACCCGCGAGCGCAAGAGCGTCGAGCTGCACCCGCTGGGCGGAGCGTTCACGGTCGACCGCAAGCTCGCCCGCCTCGGCCCGGCCGCCTCGAACGAGATCTCGTTCCAGCTGGCGCAGAAGCTCACCTCGGTGCGCACCCGCTTCCAGCAGGAACTCATCCTCGGCGACACCGCCGTCGACGACGCCGGCTTCGACGGCCTGGACAAGGCGCTCGTCGGCCAGTCCACGGAGTACCTGCCACTCACCGAGGGCATCACCTCCGGCTACCTCGACTGGTCCCCGGCGACGGTGACGACCGAGGACATCGCCATGTCGGCGTTCGACGCCCTCGACGACTTCCTGTCCAGGATCATGGGCTCGCAGACCGGATCCGGCGACACCGGCGCCGACGGCTCCGTCCCTGCCGGCGTGAAGGCGATCCTCGGCAACACCAAGAGCATCGCCCGTATCCAGAGCCTCGCGCGGCGCGCCAACCAGTACACCTCCGAGAAGGACCAGTTCGGCAACGTGGTCATGCGGTACGGCAACTGGGTCCTCGTCGACCTCGGCGACCGCGCGGACGGCTCCGCCCCGATCATCCCGATCCGCTCTGCGGACGTCGACGGCGGCGGCGCGGGCGGCGTCATCACGGGCCTGACCGACATCTACGCCGTGAGCCTGGGCCTGGACGCCTTCCACGGCGCGAGCATGGCGGGCACGCCGCTCGTCGAGACGTTCCTGCCGGACTTCACCCAGCCCGGCGCCGTCAAGAGTGGCGAGGTCGAGATGGGCCCGGTCGCAGCCGTCCTGCGGAACACCAAGGCCTGCGGCGTCCTGCGCAACGTGAAGGTGCGGTGACCAGCATGAACAAGTTCCGGATCGAGGCCCCCGTCCGCTCCTACACGGGCGAGTCCGTCGGCGTCTCCTTCAACAAGGGCACCGGCTTCGTGGACGACTCCACCAAGGAGGGCAGGGCCGCGCTGGAGTACTTCCGCCGGCAGGCGTACGGCGTCTTCCCCGCCGACGGCGACACGGAGGAGAGCACCGAGATCGTCTCGCCCGTCGATGCGCTGACCAACCTCGGCCACGGCGCCGCCCCGTCGGTCGGCTTCGGCATGGGCGTCCAGACGGAGCCGGTCACGCCGGTCGACTACGACCCGTCCAAGCGCAGCCAGGACGACGTCATCGCCTACCTCGACCAGGTCAGCGACGAGGAGGTCGCTCGCATCAAGGCCGCCGAGGCCGCGGGCAAGGACCGCAAGCAGATCGCCGCCTACGAGCGGAAGACCACCCCGGTGCCGCAGGCCGGCGGGGACGACACGAAGGGACAGCCGGCATGACGCTGCTCGGCACGTTCAAGGGGAACCCCCGCAACGACCTCGGCTGGCTCAACTCCGCCGGCCGCCCGGACCCGGAGGTCGTCTTCCACCGGGCGAACCTGGCCCGCGTGGGCCTGGACGACGTCCCGGCCGCCGCCACCGGCGTAATGTGCTCGGTCGCCCTGTACCTCCAGGACGGGGACCTGATCTCCAACCTGACGTTCATCTCCGGCGGTACGGCCGCCGGAACGCCGACGAACTACTTCGCGGCGCTCTACAACGGGGCCGGCGCGCTCCTCGCGCAGTCGGCGGACCAGCTCACCGCGGCGTGGGCGGCCGACACCGCGAAGACGCTTGCGATGGCCACCCCGCAGCGGATCACCAAGAGCGGCATCTATTACGCGGCGCTGTCGGTGACGGCGACGACGGTGCCGACCCTGGTGGGGTCGCTCGGCGCGAAGCCGGTCCTCACCGGCGAGGGCAACCTTGCCCAGACATCGGGCTCTGGCCTGACGGCTACCGCCCCGGCGACGATCGCCACGCCCGCCTTCAAGCGGCACGTGCCGCTCGTCATCGCGACCTGAGAGGGGATCGGACATGCCTCTCTCCGGAACGATGCTCGCCGTCAGCGCCTTCGCGGAGCTGACCTCGGCGCTCGACCTGGGCACCGGCAGCGCGAAGCAGTCCCTGTCGCGACAGATGCAGCTCGGCAACGGCACCGCGGCGGGCAAGGCCGACCGCGTGTTCTCCGACCGGCGCACGCTGGCCGCGTCGGGGACCGAGGATCTCGACCTGGCGGGGGTGCTGCTCGACGCGTTCGGCAGCGCGATCACCTTCGCCCGGGTCAAGGGTCTGATCATCGCCGCGGCGGCCGGCAACTCCAACAACGTCGTCGTCGGCGCGGCCTCCGGCAGCCCGTGGGCAGCGTTGCTGAACAGCACGGGCACCCTCACCCTGCGGCCGGGCGCGTTCATGGCGGTCGGCACTGGCCAGGCGGACGCGACCGGCTACGCGGTCACAGCGACCACGGCGGACCTGCTGAAGATCGCCAACTCGGGTGCGGGGACGTCGGTGACGTACGACATCCACATCATCGGCGCGTCCACGTAGTCCGCATCTCTGCGACGAGGGAGGCCCTGGTGGTGGGCCTCCCTCTCGCGTTCCAGACCTACAGGAGGGCGAGAGTAGATGGCAGCGACGGGGTACGTCTCGCCCGACGGTGACGCCCGCAAGGTGAGCAAATCCGGCGACACGATGACTGGCGACCTGGTCCTGCCGGACGACACTCCGGACACCGCGCACTCCGCGGCATCCCGGGCGTACGTCGACGCGCGCACGGGGACGATCGGCGGGGTGACCGTGACGGGCACCCCGTCAGCCGGGCAGGTACCCACAGCCACGTCGGGAAGCGCCGCGTCGTGGCAGACACCAGCCGCAGGCGGGGGCGACCTCGTCACGTCCGTCAACGGGCAGCAGGGCGACGTCGTCCTCACCGCGGCCGCCGTGGGAGCGGACTCAGCGGGAGCAGCAGCAGCCGCACAAACCGCGGCCACATCAGCCGCCGCCACGGACGCCACGAACAAGGTCACCGCCCACGTTGCGGCCAACGACCCACACGGGGACCGCGCAGCCGCGTCGACAGCTCTCACCACGCACGCAGGACTGACAACGTCCGTGCACGGCATCGCGGACACGGCCGTCCTGGAGTCGACCAGCGGCGCGCAGGCGAAGGCTGACGCTGCGCAGTCTGCGGCCGCGAGCGCCGCGGCATCCGACGCCACGGCGAAGGTCTCGGCGCACACCGCGGCGGTGGATCCGCACGGAGACCGTGCATACGCGGACAACAGCAAGCTGGCCAAGGCCTCTAATCTCAGCGACCTCGCCAACGTCGGTACCGCGCGCAGCAACTTGGGCCTCGGTGGGGCTGCGACGCTCAGTGTGGGCACTGGCCCGGGCACGGTCGCCGCTGGCAACGACGGCCGTTTCACGGACGCCCGCACGCCTACCGCACACGCGGCCAGTCACGCCTCAGGCGGAAGCGACGTGGTTAGCCCGGCCAGCATCGGCGCACTCAGCATTGCCTCGTACGGCAACGTATGGGTGCCCTCGGATCACGGGCTGATCAGTTGGGCATTCGACCCGGCGGCCTCGTCGACGTCCGGCACCACCTTGTCCGCCGGGTTCATCTACCTCGTCGAGTTGGTGCTCAGGCAGGCCGCGACGATCAGCAAAGTGCACGCCGTGATCGGCACCGCGGGCGCCACCCTGACCTCGGGCCAGTGCCTGGCCGGGCTGTACGACACATCCGGCGTTCGGCAGGCCATCACCGCAGATCAGTCGACGGTGTGGAACAGCGCGGGCAACAAGGCCATGAACTTGCTGTCCTCGTACTCGGCACCGGCCGGGAAGCTCTACGTGGCGCTGCTGTTCAACGGGACCACATCGCCCACCTTCGCATGCGGGTCCACGCTCGGCGCCGCCTTCACGCCGGGCAACGCGAACTTGGCGAGCGGCTCGTACCGCTTCTGCCGCTCGGCCGCGGGGCAGACGTCCCTGCCCACCAGCGTGACTCTGTCCGGCTACACGCCGGACGCCAACAACGTGTGGGCCGCCGCGAGCTGACGTCACATCCACACAGGCCTCACGGACGGGACACCATGACCAGCATCGTCGCCGGGCAGACCGTGGCCCTGCTCTCCCAGTGGTACGCCTACGAGGGCGGCCCCCTCACCGACCTCGACGCCACGCCGACCATCACCATCACCAGCGTCGCCACCGGCACGACAGTCCTCGCCGCCACCACGGCCGGCGTTACCCACCCTGGCGCGGGCACCTACGGCTACTCGTGGACCCCGTCCACTGGCCTCGCTCCGGGCCCGTACCTCGTCCAGTGGAGCGGCGCCAAGGCAGGCAGCCCGGTCGCAGCGTCCGAGGTCGTCACCGTCACGGCCTCGCTGACGGGCCGGTCCTACGCGACGCCGGAGCAGCTCGCCGCATACCTCCATGCGGACGCCCCGGCGAACGCCGCGAAACTGCTGGAGGACGCCACCCGCGCCCTGGACGACGCACTGCTCACTGCGGTCTACGACGTGGACCCCGGAGGCTCGGCCACCAGCCCCGCCGTGCAAGCGGCGTTCGCTGAGGCGGTGTGCGCAATCGTCGAGTGGTGGGGCGAGACCGGGGACCCCGTCGGCGCGGACGGCGGATGGGACACGGTCTCGGCCGGCCCGGTCAGCCTCGGCCGCTCTGCGGGCAGCCAGGCGGCCACCCCGATCGCGGGTGGCAGCCTGCCACCCCGGGCGCTGTCCGCGCTCCGGCGGCTGGGATTCGACGTGTTCCGGCTCGGGGTGGCGACGTCGTCATGGTGAGGCAGATCCCCGCGTTCCTCCTGATCCACATGGTCACCGTCGAGGCGTACCTCGGCTCGTCCAGCAAGGGCGATCTGTACGGTCCGCCGGAGTTGGTGCGCTGCCTGGTGGACGAGAAGACCCAGCAGGTCACCTCTCCCGGCGGCCAGGAGGTTGCCTCCGGCTCCTCGTACATCACGGTTCCCTCGCACCGGCCGCCGCCCAACAGCCGCGTGACGCTGCCGGACGGGCGGGCAACGACGGTCATCACGATCGCCCGTGCCGACGGCGGCAGCCTGCCGGTCCCCTCCAACACGCAGGTGTTTCTCCAGTAGGGAGGCCCCATGGCGCGCACCTTCCGCCTCACGTGGCACGGCTCGGCCGTCGAACGTCAACTCCGCGAGGGCGCCGCCCGCGGCCTGCTGCTCGCCGCCGAGCACGTGCTGCAGCAGTCGCAGGAAGTCGTCCCGCTGGACGAGAGCCCCCTGATGCAGTCCGGGACTGCGAGCGTCGACGAGCCGTCGCTGACCGCGGCGGTCTCCTACGACACCCCGTACGCGGTCGTCCAGCATGAGCGCCTCGACTACCGGCATGCTCCGGGCCGCACCGCCAAGTACCTGGAGCGGCCGCTCAACGCGAGCCGGACCGAGGTCCTGGCGCTGATCGCCGCGCAGATGAGGCGGGCGATGCGGTGAGCGGATACACCAGCCAGCTGCTCGACGGGATCGCCGGTCTCCTCGCGGAGGCCGGCGTCGGGGTCTTCGACTCGGGCGCTGTCATCTCCGACCCGGACACGGGGATCTTCCGAGGCGTCATGCCCGACACCCCGGAGCGGGCCATCGGGATCACGGCCTACCCGGTCACGGATGACGACACCACGGACGCGGTCACCGGCGTGCAGCTGCGCATGCGGGCGGGCCGGGACCCGGACGCGATCGACGACCTTGCCGACTTGGTGTTCGACGCCCTGCACAACCGCCGCCAGTACCGCATCAACGGCGTGTACGTGGCGCTGTCGTGGCGGCAGTCGCAGGCGTGGATCGGCCAGGACGCCCACGGGCGCATGGAGCTGACCAGCAACTACTACTTCCGGACCGCGCGGTCCGGGACCCACCTGATCGACTAGGAGGACCATATGTCCACCCCCACCCCCGTGACCGCGCTCGCCCGCCGGTGGCGGCTGGAGCTCGACATGTCGGCCGCGAAGGACGGCTCGGACTGGCAACTCGTGGTCGGAGTCACGGACTTCAGCCCTGCCGCGGAGCCCAACATCGAGGACAGCTCGGACTACGACAGCGGCGGCTGGGCGGGCAACACCAAGACCGGCCAGAGCTGGGAACTGGGCGTCACGATCAACCGCAAGATCAACGACCAGGTGAAGGTGTACCACCCTACGCACGAGGTGTTCCGCCTCGCCTCGTACGCCTTCGGCTCCGCCTCTCAGGTCCACGTCCGCTACATGGACCGCGACGGCCTTCCCGAGGCGTACGAGGGCACCGCCATCGTCACGTGGGCGCCGTCCGGCGGCGAGTACACCGCTCTGGACCAGGTTGAGATGACCCTCACCGGCGACGGCCCGCTCGTCCCGATCACGAACCCGCTCAGCTGATGGCGGGCGGATTCGAGGCGCTCGACGACTTCCTCAGCGAGGGACTCGACCTGCCCGTCAAGGGCAAAGACGGCATCACCCGCGAATACCACATCGCCGACCCGTCGGCCGAGGCAGGCATCAAGATCGAGCGGATCACCTCGTTCGCGGCGCGGCTCGCCGCCGGGGGCGCCGCTCCGGACGGGCCCATCCTCGACGACGACGAGGAGCAGGACCTCTACCGACTGTGCCTCGGCGACGCGTACGACCAGCTCAGGGCCGAGACGTCCTGGTCCATGTTCAAGCACGTCAGCCTCACGGTGATGTTCTGGGTCACCACGGACGAAGAGACCGCCCAGAAGTACTGGGCCACCGGCGAGGCCCCGGGAAAAGCGGGACGGAACCGGGCGGAGCGCCGGCAGATGTCGCGCGCCTCCTCGGCAAAGGGTGTGGCGACCGGGACCCGGTCACCGGCCTCTACGAGTGGTACGAGGGCGGGATCCCAGCGTCGAAGCAGGGGCACAGGCGGACGGGGCCCCCGGCCGATCTGAGCTGGACCAGGCTCCTGCAGCAGTGGGTGCTCATCGAGGCCGACCTGCACCAGGTGTACGGCATCGACGTGGAGTCCGGCATCCTCCAGCGCCGCACCTGGCGCTGGCTGCAGCTGCGCATCATCGGCCTGCTCTCCACCGAGTGCCGACTGCAGCGCCACTTCAACCCTCCCGAGGAACCCCGCACCAACACCCGACGGAGGTGAGCTGTGGCGCTGACCGTCGGCGAGCTCAACGGCATCATCAGCATCGACGACCGCGCGGTGAACCCAGCCCTGCGCCGCACAGAGAACGCGCTGCGGGCCGCGGCCAACCAGATGGGCGACGACGCCACCCGTGCGGGCCAGCAGGCCGGGCAGCAGCTCGGCCAGGGCCTCGTGCGCGGCGCCGACGGCCAGTGGCGCAACATGCGCGGCGAGCTGGTCGACGCGGTCACGGCCGCCGCGGCCGAGGCTGAGGCCGCGGCTCACCGCGCCGGCCAGCGCGCCGGGCAGCAGCTCGGCGACGGACTCACCGACGGTGCTACGGCCGGCGCGGACGACGCGGTCGAAGCCACCGAGTCGAAGCTGGACAAGCTGAAGACGGCGGCGCTCGGCGTCGGCCTCGCCGCCGGTGCCGTCCTCGTCGATGCCTTCGGCCAGGCGATGGAGCAGTCCCAGATCACGGGCAAGCTCGGCGCGTCCATGGGGAAGACGCCGGCGGAGGCGCAGCGGTACGGGCAGATCGCGGGCAAGCTGTACGCGGACGCTGTGACCGAGGACTTCCAGGGCGCGGCGGACGTCATCGGCGCGGTCATGGCTGCCGGCCTGGTCCCGCCGGGCGCGACGAACGCGCAGATTCAGTCAATCGCCGCGAACCTGCACGACCTCAGCGACACGTTCGAGCTCGATCTCGGCCAGGCCGCGAACGCGGTCGGCCAGATCATGAAGACCGGCCTCGCGCCGAACGCCAAAACGGCGATGGACGTGATGACGCGCGGTATGCAGGTCATGGGTCCCCGGGCCGACGACCTGGCCGATACGTTCAACGAGTACAGCACCATCTTCCGGCAGCTCGGCATCTCCGCCGGGGACGCAACGGGGATCCTCGCGCAGGGCATGGCGGCCGGCGCGCGGGACACCGACGTCGTCGCCGACTCGCTGAAGGAACTCGTCCTGATCACGCAGAAGGGCGGGAAGGCGACCGACTCCGCGTTCAAGAAGATCGGCCTGTCCGGCAAGGACATGCAGGCCGCGTTCTCCAAGGGCGGCCCTGAGGCGAAGAAGGGCCTCGACCAGATCTTCGACGGGCTCCGCAAGGTGAAGAACCCGGCCGATCGCGCCCAGCTGGCCGTGACCCTCTTCGGCACCAAGGCCGAGGACATGCAGAAGGCCTTGTTCGCGATCGACCCGTCGAAGGCAGTCGACTCCCTAGGCCAGGTCGGCGGCGCCGCTGACCGGATGGGTAATGCGATCCGCGACAACGCAGCCGTGCAGGTTGAGCAGTTCAAGCGGCGCGCGATGCAGAGCATCGTCAACGTCATGGGCACGTACGTGATCCCGGCGCTGTTGAAACTGCCGGGCGTCGCGCAGCAGGTGGGGTCGGCGTTTCAGTCGATGGGCTCATTCATCGCCGACAACAAGGTCACCTTCATCGCGATCGGGTCCGTGATCACGGCGATCCTTCTGCCCTCGCTGGTCAGAATGGCCGCTACCGCCACGACCACGGCCGCAACTACCGTGGCCGCGTGGGCCGCTCAGGGCGTGTCGGCCCTCACCACCGCAGCCACGTACGTCGGCGTGAACGCCTTGATCATCGCGGGTTGGGTCCGGCAAGGCGCAGCGGCGGTACTGGCAGGTGCGCGCGTGGTCGCGACCTGGCTGCTGATGGCGGTCAGCTCGATGGCCAGCGCGGTCCAGATGGCCGCCGCGTGGGTGGTCGCGATGGGCCCGGTCGGCTGGGTCATCGCAGCGATCGTCGGCCTGGCCGCGTTGGTCATCGCCAACTGGGATGCCGTCAAGCGGTACACGGGCATCGCCTGGAACTTCGTGGCGGCGGTGGTCCGGGCCGCGGTCACGGCGACGGTCAGCTGGATCATGGGGCTCGCCGCCATCCCGGGAATGGTCACTGGCTACTTCGGGCGGATGAAGGACGGCGCGATCCGCAAGGCGTACGAACTGGTGGCCTGGGTGCGGGGCCTGCCGGGCCGGATCAACGGGGCCATGAGCGGTATGGGCACGCTGCTGGTGGCAAAGGGCCGCAACGTGGTCGAAGGCCTGTGGGCCGGTATCCAGGGCATGGGCCCGTGGATCTACAGCAAGCTCGTCGGCTGGGCCAAGAGCATGATCCCCGGTCCGATCGCGAAGGCCCTGGGCATCGCTTCGCCGTCGAAGGTCACGAAAGCACAGGGCCGTTGGATCGCCCGCGGTCTGATCGACGGTCTGACCGGCTCGTCGAAGCAGGTCAGGGCGGCGTCGATGAAGCTGGCCGACATCGTCCGTGACTCGGTGAACCCGCGGACGAAGCGGTCGAAGGCCTTGTCGACGATCAGCTCGACCACGAAGAAGCTCGTCAGCTTGGCCTCGGCCCAGCAGCGGGTCGCGACCCGGCTGAAGACCGCGCAGAAGACGCTGTCCACCAAGCTCGCCGCGCGCACCAAGCTCGCAGCCGACGTGTCGAAGGGCGTCCTCGACGCCGCGAACATCACGGCGCAGACCGGCAGCGAGGGCGACTCGGCGGAGTCCATCCTCGACGGGCTCCGATCGAACCGGAAGGCGGCCGAGCGGTTCGCCGCCGACCTGGCAAAGCTGCGGGCGAAGGGCGTCAGCAGCGACCTGATCGCCCAGATCGCACAGGCTGGCGTGGCACAGGGCTCGTCCGCGGCGGCGTCGCTCGCTCGGGCGTCCACCGGGCAGATCAAGCAGATCAACTCCGAGCAGGCCGGGCTCGTGAAGGCCGCCAACGCGGCTGGCTCGACAGCGGGCACGGCCATGTACGGGGCCGGCATCCAGGCGGCTCAGGGCTTGGTGAGGGGTCTGCAGTCGCAGCAGAAGTTGATCGACAGGCAGATGCTGACGATCGCGCGGTCGATGTCGAAGAGCATCCGCAAGGCGCTCGGGATCAAGTCGCCGTCGCGGGTGATGGCCGCGGTGGGCGCGTACACCGCGGAGGGCCTGCGGCAGGGCATCGAGTCGGGCCGCTCGGCGGTTAATCGCTCCATGTCGTCGCTCGTGGAGACGCCGGCGCCCGGTCAGTGGGCGGTGGATGCCCGCGCGCAGGGGACGGGCCGCGGCTTGACGCCCAAGGTCGTCCGGGTCGGCTCGGACGGCACCGCCTTCGGAGACCTGATGGTCAAGCAACTTCGTAAGAAGGTCGACCAGCTGGGCGGCAACGTCCAGTTCGTGCTCGGAAGCGGAAGGGGATAGGGCGTGGCGTTTCCTCAGGACGCGTTGGGGCTTCGCGGCTACCTGCTGATCAATGATCAGTGGGTCCGCGTGTCCCCGTCTCCCTACACACGGGAACCGATCACCCACAAACGAGGCCGTCCGTACCGCGCGAACGCCAGTGATCCCACCGAAGCCAGCGCCCTCTTCCAAAACCGGGACGGCCGGTACTCCCCGCGGAACGCGGAGGGCCCCTACTACGGGGCGCTCTCCAGAAACACGCCGTTCAAGGCGGTCATCCCGAACGCCGACGCGGTGCACCTGGCGCTGACCGGCGGCACCGACCGGGCCACCACGCCCAGCGCCACGGCCCTCAACATCACCGGCAACCTCGACGCGCGGATCGACCTGCGGCTGAACAACTGGCAGATCGCCACCGAGGTCGAGCTGTTCGGCAAGTATCTGACGACCGGCAACCAGCGGTCGTGGCACATGTCGATCAGCCCGTCCGGGTCCCTCGGCCTGCGGGTCAGCACCGACGGCGGCGTCGCCGGCATGTACTTCCCCCTGGTGCCGATCCCCCTCCCGTCATCGGGGCGGCTCACACTGCGAGCCACGCGCGACAACGCCACGGGTGTGGCCATCTTCTACACCGGCGCGTCCGTCAACGGGCCGTGGCGACAGCTCGGTGCCCCGGTCAGCATGCCGACAGGGACGATCTTCGCGTCGACGGCGCCCCTCACGATTGGCGACATCGACACCCTGGTCGCTACCCCAGCAGTGGGCGCCGTGTACGCGGCCCAGCTGCGCAACGGCATCGACGGCACGATCGTGGCGAACGTAGATTTCACCGCGCAGACGCCCGGGGCCGCCAGCTTCACCGACTCCACCGGCCTGGTGTGGACGCTCGCCTCGAGCGCGGCGCTGACGGCCGACGCCGACCGTTTCGAACTGGAAATCGCCGAGTGGCCCCCTGAGTGGTCGGCATCGGAGGCCGACGCGTGGACGTCGATCTCCGCCGCGGGCCTCCTCCGGCGGCTCGGTCAGGGACAGAAGCCGCTGGACTCGACGCTTCGGCGCAGGATTTCGAGCGGCACTCCGCTCGCGTACTGGCCGATGGAGGACGGGCAGAACGCCACCCAGTTCTTCTCGCCCACCACGGGCGTACGGCCGATCGTCACGACCGGCATGTCGATGGCCGCCGACGACTCCTTGGCCGGATCCAGCGCCCTGCCCACCATTCAGGGCGCGGCCACACTGTCCGGTACCGTTCCGGCTCCGGCGAGCCCGGCCGCCGCGTGGCACACCGAGTTCGTGTTCAAGACGCCCAGCAGCACAGGCCCGGCCACAGCCCGCACGCTGATGCAGTGGCAGGGCACCGGCACCGTCCGGCGCTGGCGGCTCATGCTCGTCGCCGGCGGATGCGAGCTCTACGGCTACGACGCCGACGACAGCACCGTCACCTCGAGCGTCCTGAGCCTGTCGACGCAGATCTACGGCGTCTGGTGCCGCTGGCAGCTGTACGCCGTCCAGAACGGGGGCAACGTCGACTGGTCCCATCGCTTTGTGCCCATCGGCGGCAGCGGATCCGGCACCGTAACCACCTCCTACGCGGGCACCCTGGGCCGGATCAACGGCATCTCCAGCCCGCCCGGCGGCTACTCCAGCGACCTCAACGGCACCGCCATCGGCCACGCCGCAGTCTTCCCGTACGCCAACGCCACCATCTACAACAGCGGCGACGTTGCGTTCAACGGCGAAACCGCGGGCGCACGCGTTCAGCGCCTGTGCAGGGAGGAGGGCGTCCCGGTCCTCGTCGTTGGGGACGTGGCCGGCACGCAGCCTGTCGGGCCGCAGCGCCCGGCCGTGCTGCTCGACTTGCTCCGCGAGGCGGCCGAGGCGGACGGCGGGATCTTCGGCGAGTCGAGGAACCGCGGTCTGATGTTCCGCACGCGGGCAAGCTTGTACAACCAGGAGCCCGCGCTCACCCTGGACTATGCGGCGAAGCAGATCGCGCCCCCGCTGCGGCCGGTGGAAGACGACCAGGTCCGCAACGAGTGGACGATCACCAGGGACGGCGGCTCGTCCGCGGTGGCTCAGCTGGCGACCGGCCCGTTGTCGATCGAAGACGTGGGCTTCTACCCGGACTCCAAGACCTTGTCGCTGTACTCGGACAGTCAGACCGACCACCGTGCGGGCTGGGAGCTGCACCTGTCGACGTGGGACGAGGCCATGTACCCCACGGTCACTCTCCGCCTGCACCGGCACCCGGAGTTCATCCCGGCCGTGATGGCCCTCGACGTCGGCGACAAGATCCGTCTCACGAACCTGCCGAAGCGCTTCGCGGGCGGCGGCACGGTCGAGCTGCTGGTCGACTCGTGGGAGGAGACGCTCCTCCCCAGGACGTGGGAGGTCACGTTCAACTGCTCGCCCGCCGGGCCCTGGTCCGTCGCGGAGCTGGCGGTCGTCGAGGACTTCGAGGACACCACCTACGAAGCCGCGTGGACGGACGGCGGCAACCTGCCGTGGGCGCGGTCGTCGGCGCAGGCGCACACGGGCACGTGGTCGCTGAAGTCGGGGGCGATCACCAACAACCAGACCTCCGACGCGGTCTTTCCGGTACCGGCCGGGAAGACGGAGCTGCGGTTCTGGTATTGGGCCTCGTCGGAGGCGGCTGGGTCGGGCTTCGAGGGCGATCGACTCCTCGTTCTCGTCGACGGCGTGCAGGTCCTGCGCGCGCAGGGCACGATCCCGTGGACGCAGGCCATCATCGACGTGACGGGGAAGTCGTTCGTCACCTTCCGCTACGCGAAGGACGCCAGCACGGCGGTCGGCTCCGACTCCGTTCACATCGACAACCTCAGCTACACCGGGCGCGGCCCGACCCGCCTGAACACCGACGGCTCCACGCTCCTCACGGCCGCGACAGCCACCGGGACGCAGCTGCTCGTCGGCTCCGCGCCAGGCCCGGAGTGGACCCGAAACCCCGTGCAGTTCCCCTTCAACGTGACGGCCGCCGGCGAGGAGATGCGGGCCACCGCTGTCGCATCGTGGGCCAAGGACGCATTCGGCCGCACCGTCTCAGGCGGCTGGGGGTCCGCGGACACAGGGCAGGTGTGGACCGCGTCCGGCGGCACCGTCGGCACCGACTACGCGGTGGGCTCCGGCTACGGCCAGCACATCCTGACCACCACCAACGCCTCACGCCGCTCGGGCGTCCCCCACACCTTCCCAGACGTCGACGTCATCGTGTCCATGACGACGTCGGCCGCAGCGACGGGCGCCAGCCTCTACGGGGGCCCCATCGTCCGGTATGTCGATGCTGACAACCTGTACATGCTGCGAGTCGAGGTCACGACCGGCAACGCGATCCTCCTGGACGTCAGGAAGCGGGTCGCCGCGGTCGAGACGTCGATCGGCACCTACACCACCAGCCTCACCCACGTGGCCGGGACGTTCCTGCGCTGCCGGTTGCAGGCCATTGGGAGTCGCATTCGGGCGAAGGTGTGGCCGGCCTCGGGAGCGGAGCCGATCGACTGGCAGGTGACCGTCACCGACTTCGACATCACGACCAGCGCCTACGTCGGCGCGAGGTCCATTGCGGCGCCGGGCAACACGAACGTCAGCCCGACCGTCCGCTTCGATGACTTCGAGGTTCTCAACCCCCAGCTGATGACGGTGGTGCGATCGGTCAACGGCGTCGTGAAGCCAGTCCCTGCCGACACACCCATCAGGCTGGCGCAGCCCGCCTATCTGGCGCTCTGAGATTGGAGATCGCATGGCGTTCCTTGCTGGTGAGATGGCTACAGCGGGCCGAATCAACCGGCTGCAGTCGGCGTCGTATGGCGCGATCGGGTCCGGGGTGGTGAGCGCGTCGAGCACGAACGTGGACGTGCCGTCGGCGACGGTCACGGTCACCACGGAGACCGCGGGCGCCCGGTACGTGGCCACGTGTGTGTGGGACTACAACACGCTCGGCATTCCGGGCGCATCGTCGACGGCCCGTATGGCGCTCGACGGGGTCGGGCAGAGCCCCTTGGCGACGTTCCGCGGTGACGCTGCGAGCGAGCGCGGCACGATCACCCAGACCTACCGAGGAACCCTCGGTGCAGCCGGGAGCTACACCTTCAAGCTCATCGCCAGCACGGCCACCAACACGGAAGTGCAGGGCGTCAACTGCTCTATCACCGTCGAGATCACAGAGGTCGCCTGACATGCCCTACCTGACCACGACCGGCATGCGGACGTGCTGCGAGAACGCCACCGACCCCTTCCAGCCCCCTGCCCCACCGCTGCTCCTCGGGGCACTTGAGACCAACGCGATCCCCGTTGACCTGTCCACGGCGAGGCCCGCGTCACCAACGACGTGGGCTACCCCTCCGGCACGAGGTACACGGTCGGCGTCGGCTGGCACCTGTGGATCTACGACTACACCAATCCGCTGAAGACGAACGGACCGTGGTGGCGGATCTCCCAATTGCGCGGCCAGAACGTCACCGTGGACATGCACCACATGACCCTCGCCGTCACCACCCTGGCAGACATCCCCGACGACTGGACCGACGGGCATCGCCCGGTCGTCGTCCTGCGTGCCGACGCCCACTCCACCGCCTGGCAGTCCAACGGCGGCGCGGACACCCTCACCGTGGACGCCGGCTACGGGCAGCTCATCGCCGAGCACCTCATCCCTGACGCCTGACCTCGCCTTACCTCGCCCGCCCGCCCGCCCGCCCCGCCCCGCCCCGCGCCGACCGGCCGGGGCTTTTCTCATTCTCTGGAGAGATCATGGCCGTGGAGATTCATCCCGCCACCGCGCAGCTGCTCGCCAACTTCCGGTACGACCACCTCCCCGCTGGCCTCCAGGCGGTGAGCAAGCCGTTCCATGACCTCGCGCACCGCATCGCCGAGACCCTCACGGGACCGGAGGTGACGCGCGCCCTGGGCGATCTGTGGGACGCGAAGAACTGGGCGGTCGTCGCCGCGAGCAACGCGGCCCTCGAGGGAACTCCGCCCGCGGCCGCCGCGCCGGAGATCGGGACCGTCGTCCTCTACCGGCTCACCGAGGGGGACGCCGCGCACATCAACCCCTGGCGCAAGGACTTCCACGACAGCGGTTCCGCCGACAGCCGCACGGGCTTCATCGGCCACATCGGCAACTGGGTCCAGGCGGGCGACGTCTTCCCCGCGGTCGTCGTCCGGGTGCACGCCGAGAGCACGGTCACCTGCAACCTGCGGGTTCTGCTCGACGGATCGGACGCGTACTGGGCAACATCGCGTGCCGAGGGCGAGGGCCTGGGCCAGTGGTCCCAGAAGGACGGCGCGCGATGAAGCTCGTCAGTAGATCCGCCTGGGGCGCGAGGCCGCCCAGGTACGACCTGGCGTACATCTCGTCCACGCTCGGCGTGAAGGTGCACTACGAGGGCACCTACGTCCCGAAGTCGCTGGCGGCTCCAGACGCGCACGGCTCCTGTGCCGGCCGGATGCGCGATCTCCAGGCCAGCCACATGGCGAACGCCAAGGAGAACTACTCCGACATCGCCTACTCCGCGGTCGTCTGCCCGCACGGCTGCGTGTTCGAGGGCCGTGGCCTGCATCGCCGGACCGGCGCGAACGGCAACCAGACGCTGAACGCCCAGGACTACGCGGTGTGCGCGATGCTCGGCGACTCCGGCCTCGTCCTACCGACGGACGCCCAGCTCGACGGCATCGTCGACGCCATCCAGTGGCTGCGCAACGGCGGCGACGCGGGGGACAGGGTGCGGGGCCACCGAGACGGCTACGCCACCTCGTGCCCGGGTGAGCCGTTGTACGCCTGGGTGCAGGCCGGCGCACACCGGCCGAGCGGTGAAGCACCGCAGGGGGGCAGCGGCGGCGAGGCCACCGGCGGGACGGTCGCCCGGTACCAGGTCGAGATCAACGGACTGAAGTACGGCTACGGGGCCACCGGCGCCCACATCACGGCCGTCGGTGAGACTCTCGTAGCGCGCGGCTTCGGCAAGCACTACCGCGTGGGCCCGGGTCCGACGTGGAGCGACGCGGACACAGAGAACTTCTCCGACTTCCAGCAGGCGCTGGGCTACAGGGGCACGGCTCCGCACCAGGACGCCGATGGCGTCCCGGGCCCGGTCAGCCTGCACCAGCTCCTCGGCAGCCTCCCCGGCAAGCAGCTGCCCTCGAGCACGCTGCCCCCGTTCCCGGGACGGAGCGCGTTCATCGTCGGCAAGACCAACCCGGCGGTGACGGTCCTCGACCGTGGCCTCATCCGCAAGGGCTTCGCCAAGTTCCACGACGGCAACGGCTACCAGCCTGGCCCGAAGTTCACCGAGTTCACCCGGCGGAACGTCCAGGCCTTCCAGCGATCGGTGCCCGCCCTCGCGGGCGGCGCCGACGGTTTCCCCGGCCCCGAGACCTGGCGCCGACTGCTCTCGTAGCCAGCGCCAGACCACCCCAGTCCTGATCATCGATCGCTTCGAGAGGAACCGACATGGCATCTCCGTCCGCCCCCATCGAGAAGAAGGTCAAGGCCTCGTCCGCGCTCGCTTACCTGGCGAGTCTCGCCGGGCTCGCCATCCTGGGCGGCGTTACCAACGACCCATCCCTGATCTCCGGCATGCCGGACGCGCTGGAGCCCTTCGTCCTGGCGCTCGTGCCGGCCGCCGCGGCCTGGGTCGCCGGGTGGGCGGCGCCGCACACTCCGCGCTCGGACGTCTGATGTGGGGCGCGGAGGCGCGGCAGGCGTTCTCGCACCGCCGCGCCTTCCTCTTCGTCATCGGCCTGGGCTGGGCCGGGTACGGCGGACTCGGCATCGTCGGCAACCCCCGCTACGGCAGCGCCCGCGGCCTGGCCGACCTCACCCAGCACATCCCCCTCGACGCCCTCGGCTGGATGTGGGTCGCCTGCGGCACCTTCGCCGCGCTGGCAGGCCTGCTCGTCAACTGTCCCCGGGCGCAGGCCCTCGGCTTCACTGCGCTCGGCGTCCCGGCCGGTCTGTGGGCTGGCGTCTTCACGGTGGCCGCCGCCGGTCCGTTCCCGCCGGCGGTCGGCTCGGCGTGCGGCTGGGGGGCGTACACCATCGGCGTGGTGCTGGTGTCCGGCATGGACGATCCGCCCCCGCCGTACCTGAGAAAGGGCAGGCGCTGATGGATGTGGGGGCACTGGTCGGCGGCGCGGTCGCGCTGGTGGTGGGGATGCTGTCGTGGACGCAGTCGCGGGCGGCCAACCGCCGCGCGGACTTTTCTGTGATCACGGAGCGGCTGGATCGGGAAGTGAAGGAGGAACGCACGCAGCGCAAGCTGTTGACCCGCGCCTATCTGGATCTGCACCAGTGGGCTCGCCGTGTCGGCCCTGGCACCCCGGCTGGTCCCGCGCCCGAGCCGCCTGCCGATCTCGACCTCACGCCCTGGCGGAACTGATTGTCCTGGCCCCCATCGCCTTCGGGCGGTGGGGGCCCTTTCGTCATGCCCGGGGGTTCACGGACCGCTGGGCGCGGGTGATGAGGGCCTGGGCGTCGCCTCCGTAGACGGCGGACTCCCGAAGGGTGGACCAAGCGCGTTCGTATGTGGACACGCTGTCGGCGTCGTCAAGCCAGATCTCCGCGTGCCAGTCCTCTGCGATGACCAGGCGGCTGTCGAGGATCCAGAAACCGTTGGCGGGCGGGATGCGCAGGCTGGCGGATAGCGGGATGATTCCGAGCTGCACAGTGTCCATCCCGATCATGCCTGCGAGACGGTCCAGTTGGGCAATGAGGACGGACGGGGCGCAGATCAGGGCGTGCAGCGCAGCTTCCCAGATCAGGGCGTGGAAGGTGTGGCCGCTCTGGTGGAGCCACTGCTGGCGCAGTATGCGGGTGCGGACGGCCTCGTCGGTGTCGCGCACGGAACCGTAAAGGTCGGCGTAGCGGAGGAAGATGGCGCGGGCGTAGTCGGCGGTCTGGAGCATGCCCGGGATGACCGCTTCTTCCCAGGCGTGGATCACCGTGGAGCGGTCGACTTCGATGTTCCAGACGTCCTGGACGGGGCGGTGGCCGGCGGCGAGCTGTCGGCGCCAGGAGCGGATGTGGGACTCGAAGCCCTTTAGCCGGGCGAGGAGTTCATCGGTGGCGTCCGGCTGGCGAACGGCTTCGGCCCACGCTCGCAGGTCGTCGGGAGCGGCGGTCTGGCGGCCGCCTTCCAGCTTGTATACCTTCGAGTGTGGCCACCCGAGTCGGGCGGCGAGCTGGGGGCCGGTGAGCCGGCCGACGGGCCCTGTGAGGCGGAGCTCGCGGAGGCGCGCTCCGAGTGCCTCCCGGGCCTGCTGGTAGTCCGTGCTCACCGGCGTTGCGCTACAGGGTGATGCCGAGCTGGGCGGCGAACTCTCGGCACGGCACGGCACCGTGCGTTGCCGCGTCCCGGAGCTGGCAGTGCCGCAGGACCTCGGCCGGTTCGGTGATGATCTCGACGTCATGGAAGACGTCGGCGTCATCGAAGCGCAGTCGGGCGATCAGGCGGCTGTCGAAGATCCAGAAGTCTTCGTCGCCCAGGAGGCGGGTCTCGGCCTCGCTGCGTGGCAGGCAGCGGATGTCCTCGCCGGCCGCGGTGCCGCGCGGGGAGTCGGCGAGGAGGAACAGCTGGCCCTCGGTCGGCGGCTCGTCGACGATCCGGACGCGTCCGATCTCCTTGCCGGCGATGACCTGGCGGCGGATGTTGCGTGACCAGTCGTCGTCGTAGTTGAGGGTGAGGGAGCCGGTCTCGATGAACTCGCTGTAGGTCTCGTCCTCGCGGTCGGAGGCGTAGCCGCGGCGGGTCTCCAGCCGCCAGGCCGTGTGCTCGAAGGTCTCGAAGAGGCGACCGAACTCCTCCAGCCCGATCAGCTTGGGCACGCGTTCCATCTCCTTGGGGCCGTGGTTGACGAGGAGCTCGCGCGGGACGACGACGGCTGCGTCGTCTGGGCCGAAGTGGCGGAGGCGCGCGAGGTCTTCGGGGTCCGTGAGCGGCGTCCCCTGCACGATCACGTCGCCGGATTCGGTGTCGGTGTGGACTGCCGGGCAGCCGCCGTTCTTGCTGTCCGTGCCGTTGAAGATGAGCCGTCGTGCCACGGTGCCTCCTTGGTGTGGGGCTGGTTGTCACCAGCATCACCGGGCGTGTGGTGCCGATCTACAGCGTCCGCGCCTTCGCGCGAGACCATGCGAGAACATCCAACAAGTCTGCGAGAACATTCGAGACCATCGCCTGTTCTGAGTCAACAGGGCCTCTCTACGTTGCTGTTCATGGCCACAGCCCCTGCACCGCACGCCACAGACGACGTTGATGCCTTCGCCGCCGTGGAGTCGCTTCGCGCGGCGCTCGACCAGGCCGGGATCGTGCTGCCGTCTCTTGCAGTGGATCCGGGCTCACCCGTGCTGCGCCTCGTCGATCTCGGACGGATCCGCGCGGACGTGGCATTACGACTCGCACACGCACTCCGGCGAGGGGAGCCCGCAGCATGAGCAGTTCCAAGCAGGCCGAGCAGGGCACGCCCACTACGGGCATCGTGACCATCCTGCCTGTGCCCCGGCAGAGCGGCCTCACCCCGGAGCAGGTTCGGGGTGCGTGCTGCGTGTGGTGCAGCGCGGACCTCACGGCCGCCGCGGTCGACCTCGGACGCCGATACGGGAGTTTCATGGGTGTTCGGGGGCCTTGGTTCCCCCGGGCCTGTGACTCCTGCACGCGGGCCCAGGCGCGCCGCGTCCACGACATCCACGTCGGCACGTGCGACCGCTGCTCGGGGCGGTCACACGTCCTCTGCCCGGACGGTCAGTCCCTGTACCGTCTGGCGCGCGAGGAGCAGGGATGAGCGAGAAGACCCGCAAGACGCCGGTGTCGCAGCCGCGGGTACCGAACGGGCACGGCTACTGCTGGAACGAGCACACCAGCGGCGTCCGCTGCTGCAAACCAGGCGGGCACAGCGGTCGGCACGAGTATCCCTACGAGCCGCGCACTACCTGGTGAGACCCCCGGTGCCGGCGACGGCGAGCAGTTCCGCCGGCACCGGGTCAGACGGCGGCCGTCCCTGCCACCCCCGTCGGGGGCGGCCGTCTGGGCCTCGACCGCTCCTGAAGGAGAGACCTCATTGACGTCGGACCGCCAGCGCGCTTGGGCGTACTCAGGCTTCACGCCGACCCGACGGGCCAAGGTCACTGCCCGGGAGCGCGATGACATCCGCTGCCGCGTAGCTGCTGGTGAAGGCGTGGCGGCGCCAGCCCTTGAGTACGGCGTCACTGCTGGCACCATCCGGCAGTACTCCGCGGGGACGCGTCCGCCTACCGAACGAGGTCGGCGAGCGGAACCCCGATGACGGCAGCGATGTCCAGGAGGGTGTTGAGGGTCGGGTTGGCTCGGCCGGCCTCGATGGCTTGGTAGTAGCTGCGGTTCATCGGGATCGCCAGAATGACGGCCTCTTGGGTGAGGTTGTGGCGTATGCGCGCGTCTCGGATCCGGTTGCCGATGCGCAGGCGCTCTTGGGGCCACGGGTCGTCTGGCGGGTCGCTGAGCACTCGACAAACGCTCTGGTGGGCTTGATCATAAGTCAGCCTGGTGACAACAGGCTTTTTAGGATCTTGCAATGGGGGCACGCGAGCCTACAGGTCCGCTCGGTCCCGCTTAGCCCTGCTGCGGTTGGCATATGCCGCAGGGCTCAAGGTACTGTCGCTAATCGAACGCGTGTTCACTCTTATGGGCGACTGACGGCTGTCGTCCGACAAGGGTTAGATGCAGGTAAGCCCTTGCTGTAAAGGCGTGTCGGGCCGTCTGATGTGGTGCCCCCTCGACGGTCCGACACTTGGGCGGCTCCTGCGCTCTGGCCGGTGGCGGCGCGGGAGCCGCCCGTCATTTGCCTCGCCCTGACCTGCACAGACGCCATGATCGTTTAGGTGATTTTTAGGGGACGGGCACGCGTAGTGAGGGTGTATTGAGACTGCGCATGGTGGTAGCAAGAGTGCAGCCATGAGATGCGGTCGGACGGAGAAGCGCGTTGTGGCCTGGCCTTCGGTGCGTCGACCTCGCGTTATCGATCAAGCCCGAGGCCGCGACACCCGCTCTTACAAGCAGGATGTCGGCGGTTCGAAACCGTCCGCGCCCACCAAGGACGACGTCCCGATCCTCGGGGTGTCGCCACCGAAGGCCCTCCGTTTCCCGGGGGGCCTTCGTCGTGTCCGGTCAGGTCTGCCCGGCGGCGGGGTCGGGGGGTGGGGCGGGGGCGTGCTTGAGCGTCATACGGGCCTCGACGCGGTCGGCCGCGGCGACCTCCGCCCAGAAGCGGTGGCAGGTCACGAACACCGCGAGCTCGTGCTCCCGCCGCCGCAGTTTCTCCACCTCGGCCTGCTCGTCCGCCGTCCAGCCGGGCGAGGCGGGCCGCTCGGCCTTGCGCCAGCCACCGGTGTCGCCGTAGCCGTCCAGGGGCTCCACCGACCAGGGAAGCCGCTTCAGCAGGGCCGACAGCTCGGCCCGGACCTGATGCAGCTCCTCCTGACCGGCGCGCAGGTCGCTGGGAAAGTCATAGGTCGTAGCCACACGCCAATGGTACGCCTGTTCGATTTTGAGTAGCGAGCTCCTTCGGGGTGTTCGTGTGAACGAGTGTTCGAATTACTTCGGTCGGCGGTCCTGTCCGAGCAGCGCGACGCCCGGCTGGTCCGTCTCCTCCGGTTCCGCGCCAGACGGTGGACGACCGCCCGGCAAGGCGCGGCGGGCCGTCGTGGGTAAGCACACACGCCGGAACGCGGCGGCTCACGAGCGACGTCGTCGCCCCCGACACTGCGCCGAGGGCGGAGGAGGGCGTGAATCTTCTGCCGTCGGTCGCGAACGGGGCGACGGCGGGACCGAGTTCGCCCCGGGACCTCATGATCGTACGTTCGACTTCGCCGTCCGCCTGCCGTGTCGTACCCCGGCCCTAGGATGACGGCCATGGACGACACGCGGGCGGAACAGGTACGGCTGGAGTCCTGGTCGCAGGGCGACTTCTGGCTGCTGCGGCGGACCAACAGCCCGGAGATGACCGACCACCTGGGCGGACCGGAGAGCGAGGAACAGCTCGCCGACCGGCACCGGCGATACCTGGAACTGCCCGCCGGGCGCATGTACCGGGTCGTGTCGGCGGCAGGCGGCGAGAGCGTCGGCTCGATCGGCTACTGGGCGCGCGAGTGGCGGGGCGAAGCGGTGTGGGAGACGGGCTGGGCGATCCTCCCCGAGTTCCAGGGCAGAGGGCTCGCCGCACAGGCCGCCCGGGCCCTGGTGGACGCCGTGCGGCAGGCCGACGGCGGCCGCCCGGCCCTGCACGCCTATCCCTCCGTGGACCATGCCGCGTCCAACAGGGTCTGCCGCAGAGCCGGGTTCACGCTGCTCGGGGAGGTCGAGTTCGAGTACCCGAAGGGGAACCGGATCACGTCCAACGACTGGTACGTCGATCTGCGCCGCCCCGCTCCTACCGAGGGTCGCCGGGCCGAATGACGTCCGGTCGGGCCGCGGCCGCTGTGTGCGCGTCCGTCAACTCCCGCACCAGGCGGGCCGTCACCGGCGTCGGCACCCCGTGCCGCTCGGCCGCACGCAGCAACGCCCCGCCGATCGCGTCGAGTTCGAGAGGCCGGCCGGCCTCGGCGTCGCGCTGCATGGAGGACTTCATGGCGGGGGCGAAGGCGTCGTAGCGTGCGAGGGCCGCGGCCGGGTCGACGGGTGCGCCGCAGGCGGTGCTGACGGCGGCGGTCTCCTCGACCAGCGCGGTGAGCTCCTCGCGATGCCGGGTGCGCACCTCGCCCAGGGGCAGCCCGTGGCGGGTGGTGAGCAGCGCGAAGGGCGCGAGGAACGACATCTTCGCCCACAGGGCGACGGTCTCGTCCGACAGGACGCGGACCGTCGGGCCGGCCGCCGTCAGCGTCCGTGCGAGCGCGTCGAGGCGTGGGCGCGGGACCGCGTCGCCGGTCAGGTCGATCTCCGCGAACGAACTCGCGTGCTCGATCACGCCCGGGGCGACCCGGGTCGACTCGACGCGGATGACGGCGGGGGCGACCCCGTCCGGGCGATGGTGCGCGCGCAGGGCGGCCGGGTGCTCGACGCCGTTCAGGAACGGTACGAGCAGGGCGCCCTCGCCGAGCGCCGGGGCGGGGATCCGGGCCAGGGCCGCGTCGAGCGCCGTGTGCTTGACGGCGATCAGGACCGCGTCGACCGGAGCACGCAGCTCGGTGTCCGCGTCGACGGGGGCGGTGAACTCGCCGAACGTGGCGCTGCGGACGCGGATGCCCTGCGCGCGGAGAGCCTTCGCGGTGTCCTCGCCGGCCAGGCACGTCACCCGCAGCCCCGCGCGGGACAGCAGGGCGGCCAGCAGTCCGCCCACCCCGCCGGGGCCGAGAACGGCGACGGTGCGTATGTCATGAGGCATGGTGCTGTCGTTCCTTTCGTCGGTCGGCCCCGCTGGAACGGTGGCCGCCACAGAGATGATCGTGGCACAGGAGGGGGAGGCGGGGGCAGACTGTGAGCATGTGCCGGAGTATCAAGACGTTGCGTCCGCCCGCGTTGCCCGAGGAGGCGACCGAGGACGAGGTGCGCGCCGCAGCCCTGCAGTACGTCCGCAAGGTGTCCGGTTTCCGGGCCCCGGCCGAGCACAACCGGGAGGTGTTCGAGCGGGCGGTGGAGGCCGTCGCGGCAGCCACGGCGGAACTCCTGGACGGCCTCGAGGTGCGCGGCGCGTCCCGCGGCGCCGCCGCCGCGCGGGCGTAGCCGGACCCTGGGCCGACCAAGCCGTCGGCCGTCCGCCGTCGCCCTCGGCTCTCGGCCGTCGGGCCCGGAGCGGGGCCGTTGGTGCGCCAGGTCGGCGTCGGCGTCGGCTTCGCGGTGCCCGGAGCCGGGGCGTCATGCCGGCTGGCGGCGCATGACGAAGGCGGGGGTGTTGCGTGTGCCCGGTCGGCTTCGGCTTCGCGGTGCCCGGGGCCGGGGCGTTATGCCGGTCGGCGGCGCATGACGAAGGCGGGGGTGTTGCGTGCGCCCGGTCGGCTTCGGCTTCGCGGTGCCCGGAGCCGGGGCGTCATGCCGGCTGGCGGCGCATGACGAAGGCTGCGGCGGCGCCCGCGCCGAACAGGGCGAGGACCGACACCCCCGTCGCCAGCCAGGTCGTGCCGAGCCAGTGAGCGCCGTAGTAGCCGAGGGCGGCGCTGTAGCCCGCCCACGAGAGGCCGGCCAGCGCGGACCACGGGAGGAACTCGCGCGGGCGGCGGTGCGCGGCGCCCGCGATCAGCGAGACGACGGAGCGGCCGGCCGGGGCGAAGCGGGCCAGCACCACCAGCGCGCCGCCGCCCCGGGCCAGTGCCGCGCCGAGACGTTCCTGCGCGGTGGTCAGCCGGCGGGAGCGGGAGATCGCCCGGTCCAGGCGCTCGCCGCCGCGCCAGGCGAGCCGGTAGGCCACCAGGTCGCCCAGCACCGAGGCGGTCGTCGCGGAGAGGATCAGGACCATGATGTCCGGCACGTCGTGCGGGACCTGTCCGGTCGCCGCGCCCGAGCCCGCCGCGGCGGCCGTGGCCGCCGTGATGACGAGCACCCCACTGGGCAGCACCGGCAGGAACACGTCGAGGAGGACCGACAGGCCCACCACCGCGTAGATCCAGGGGCTGCCGAGCAACGCCCCCACACTCTCGAACACCGCGAACTCCCCGTGTCTCCCCCGTGACGACCGACCGTGCCGCTGTGTCGCGGGGGAGCGGCAGGTGCGGCCAATGACAGCCATACAGCGTACGCCCGGGGTGTGACAGCGGATTCACGGGGGGCTCGTGGGTTCGGCGCAGCACGTTCACCCGCGGGATGCCCATGACCGCCCGGCGGACGTGCGACCGGGCGGTCATCGGAGGGGCGGTGTGCTCCTGGGGCGGGGCGGGCCGGTCGGGTCAGACGGAGACCGTGGCCTGCTGCGTCGAGGGCTCCCGCTTCGTGGCCGTGCGGCCCGCGACCAGGCGGTCCAGGCCCAGGGCGCCGGAACCGGTGAACACCAGCAGCAGGAAGGCCCAGCAGAACATCGCGGACGCCTCGCCGCCGTTCTCCATCGGCCACAGGGCGTTGGGCTGGTGCACCTTGAAGTACGCGTACGCCATGGAGCCCGAGGCGAGCAGGGCGGCGGGCCGGGTGCCGAGGCCGACCAGCACCAGGCTGCCGCAGACGAGCTGGATCACGGCCGCGTACCAGCCGGGCCAGGCGCCGGCGTCGACGGTGCGGCCGGCGGCCTCGGCGCCGAGGACGCCGAAGAGCGAGGCCGCGCCGTGGCAGGTGAAGAGCAGGCCGACGACGATGCGGTAGAGGCCGACCGCGTACGGCTGTGCGGTGTCGAGACGAGCGGACATGGTGGGGGGTGCTCCTTCGGTGTCGGGCGGGCCGGTCCTGAAAGGGGAGTGGACCGGACCCGTCGTCGGGGGGCGGCGGTACCGAACGAGCCGTCAACGCTAGGGGGGCCGATGGATGCTTGCTAGTTCAACTTCAGCCATCGCTGACGCATAAGGATGGCAACCACCTTACGGATTACCCTTTTTGACGGTTAATCAGGTGACTGTTCGTCACAAGCCGGCCTCATCAGGTGAGGTCGGATTCCTCCACCGTGGCGAGCGCCCCGTCCTTCTGCGCCTGCTCCAGCCGCAACCGGGCGGAACGACCGCGCAGGGTCAGCGACATGAGCTGGTTGCCGAACCACGGCCCGCCCTTCTTGCGCCAGCTGACGGGGAGCTGGGGGCAGCGGCCGTGCCGGCGCAGGCGCCTGCCGAGCGCGCGGGCCGGGGCGCTCCAGCCGAAGCGGAAACCCACCCGGATCGACAGGGGGACGGAGTTGTGGACGGGGGAGCAGGTGAGCTGCAGCACCCGCGCGTCCGGCCCGGGCGCGTCCCGCCAGCGCGCCTCGGCCACGTAGGCGTGGTGCACGTCCCCGGAGAGCACCAGCACACTCGCCGGCGCGTCCCTTCCCGCCCCCGTGTCGGCGATCAGCTCCGCCAGCTCGGCGAAGGACTCGGGGAAGGCCGCCCAGTGCTCCAGGTCCGCGCCGCGCCGCAGTCTCTCCCCGAAGCGGGCCCAGCGCGCACCGCGCTCGCCCCCGCACAGGGCCGCGTCCCACTCCTCTGCGTCGTGCACCAGATGCGGCAGCAGCCAGGGCAGCGAGGAGCCGATGAGGAGATGGTCGTAGGAGCCGGGACGGTCGAGTACCTGGGCGCGCAGCCACGCCCGCTCGCCTTCGTCGAGCATGGCGCGCCGGTCCTCGTCGAGGACCCGCGCCGCCCGGCTGTCGACGATCAGCAGCCGCACCCGTCCGAAGTCGCGCCGGTAGCTCCACCGCACCGACGCCGGGTCCGTGTCCGCCCGGTCGGCGAAGGCGCGCAGCACGTCGGTGCCGTCGGGCGCATCGCGTACGGCCGCGTAGAGCGGGTCGGCGGCCAGCTCGGCCGGGGACAGGTTCCCGAGGTGCTGGTGCACCCAGTACGACATCAGTCCGCTCAGCACCCGCTCGCGCCACCAGGCGGTGGCCCGCATGTCGGCCAGCCAGGCCGCGGAGGTGTTCCAGTCGTCGATCACGTCGTGGTCGTCGAAGACCATGCACGTCGGCACGGTGGACAGCAGCCAGCGCACGCCGGGGTCGCGCCAGGACTCGTAGTAGAGCCAGGTGTACTCCTCGTAGTCCGCGACCTCGGCGCCCGGCGGATCGGTCAGGCCGCGGCGGGCGTCGATCCGCTTCCGGGTCGCGTCGGAGACCTCGTCGGCGTACACCTGGTCGCCCAACAGCAGCAGGACGTCCGGGCGTTCGGCGGTCGGGTCGGCGGCGAGCCGCGCCGCCAGGCCGTCCAGGGCGTCGGGGCCGACCGGGTCGTTCCCGCCGGCCGGGGGCGCCGCCCAGCGGCAGGAGCCGAACGCCACCCGGACGGCGTCGCCGCCCCGCGCGCCGCTGACCACGTTCCCGTCGCCGTCGCCGTCGCCGTCGCCGTCGCCGCCGCCGTCGCTGCTGTCGCCGTTCCCGTCGCGTTCGGCGGCGGGGGAGTGGATCTCGGAGGGCGGGAAGGGGGAGTCGGGCGGCGGCCACACGCGCGCCCCGTCGAGGAAGACCTCGTAGGCCGTCGAGGTGCCCGCCGTCAGGCCGGTCACCTCGACCAGCGCGTAGTGGTGGCCCGCCACCTGGAAGGTGCGGGCGGCGCCGCCCGCACCGTCGGCGCAGCGCACCTCGGCGGCGCACGGACGGCTCGCCTCGACCCATACGGTCGCGGACGAGCCGTCGGCGTATCTCAGCAGTGGTCCCAGCCGCAGTCCGGCCACGTGATCGCCCTCCTCCGTCGCACCGTACGGTACGGAACGACGAGGGTCCTCGGGGAGTGCCGGGCGGCTACGGACCGGTCAGCAGCCGGCGAGGTAGCTCGTCAGCGCGCTCTTCTCGGCGGAGTCCACCGAGAGGTCGTAGTAGTACTTCACCTGTACCCAGGCGCGGACGTAGGTGCAGCGGTACGAGGTGACCGACGGCATCCACTCGGCCGGGTCCTGGTCGCTCTTGGACTGGTTCACGTTGTCCGTGACGGCGATGAGCTGCGGCCGGGTCACGTCGTTGGCGAAGGACTGGCGCCGGGCGGTGGTCCAGGCGCTCGCCCCGGAGTCCCAGGCCTCGGCGAGCGGGACCAGGTGGTCGATGTCGAGGTCGGAGGCGGCGGTCCAGGTGGCGCCGTCGTAGGGGGAGTACCAGCTGCCGCTGGTGGCGGTGCAGGCGGAGTTGGTGACGACGTTCGTGCCGTCCCGCTTGAGGATGTACTCACGCGTGTTGCAGGTGCCGCTGATGGTGATCCAGGTGGGGAACAGATCGCGGTCGTAGCCGGTGCGGTTCTCGGCCTTCACGGTGAGCGAGGCGAGGTAGGTGCGGGCGGTGGCGGCGGAGACCGGGGTGGGGAGGGCGGCGGAGGCGGTCGGGGACTGGAAGAGCCCGACCGAGGCTATGAGGGCGGTGAGGACGGCTGTTGCGCTCAGCCGTCCACGCGCGTAGAACTTCGACATGCGAACTCCGTTGGGGAGGCGGGGTGTTGCAGCACGGGCGTGGGAATGCTCGCGCCGCCGTGTTGCGGGGAGATGTGCGTCCGATGAGAAGCTAGTGACGAGTGCATGACACGACAAGGTCTACGGCGGAACGATCTCGTACACTGGACGGCGCAGAAGGGGAGTAGCTCTTCGCCGGACCGTCGACATACTGCTCAGCTCGTCTGAGCCGGCGCCCGGAGGCGAGTCCGTGAAGGCGGGCCCGCCAGCGAGACCTTCGGCAAGCAGTGCACATCCGTGCCGCACGGCACGGATGACGTGTGCTGCCGTGCCGAGGCGTCTTCGTGAGGATCTTCGCAAGGACTGCAGCACTCTCGGCGGGGCAGCCCCGACCGATAGAGGAACCTTGATCAGCATCACCGTGACGGCGCTCGTCTTCGGCGTCGTCTTCCTGGCCGAGTTGCCGGACAAGACCGCCCTGGCCGGACTCGTCCTCGGCACCCGCTACCGCGCCTCGTACGTCTTCGCCGGCATCGCCGCCGCCTTCGCCCTGCATGTCACGCTCGCCGTCGCGGCGGGCAGCGTGCTCACCCTGCTGCCGCAGCAGATCGTGCACGCGCTGACCGGCGTCCTCTTCCTCGGCGGCGCGGCCGTGCTGCTGCTGAAGAAGGACGAGGACGACGAAGAGGTCCGGCGGCCGGAGGACCAGTCCTTCTGGAAGGTGGCCGGCGCGGGCTTCATGCTGATCCTCGTCGCCGAGTTCGGCGACCTCACCCAGATCATGACGGCCAACCTGGCCGCCCGCTACGACGACCCGCTCTCCGTGGGCCTGGGAGCGGTGCTGGCGCTGTGGGCGGTGGCCGGCCTCGGCATCGTCGGCGGAAAGGCCCTGATGAAGCGGGTGCCGCTGACGCTCATCACCCGCATCGCGGCCCTGCTGATGCTGCTGCTTGGCGTGTGGAGCCTCTGGGAGGCGATCACCGGCTGAGGCCGAGGCCGAGGCCGAGGCTGAGGCCGAAGCTGAGGCTGAGGCCGAAGCTGAGGCGGGGTGCGGGGTGCGGGGTGCGGGGTGGGGGGTGCAGGCGCTGAGCGCAGGGCGACGAGCGCCGGCCCTGCGGGCGTGGGGCGCCGGGTGCGGGGGGTCGGGTGCGGCCGGGGTGGCGCTGGGGGGCGATTGTTTTGTACCGTGGGGGAACAAAGTGGCTCCCGCTCGTTTTCCCTGACCGGCGGGCGGGGCCGCCTTGTCCTTACGTCTCTGGAGCTGCTGATGCCGGCCTTCACCGCCCACGCCCTCCTGCTCGACATGGACGGCACCCTCGTGAACTCCGACGCAGTGGTGGAACGGATCTGGCGGCGCTGGGCCGACGAACACGGACTCGACGGCGACGAGGTCATGAAGGTCGTCCACGGCCGGCAGGGGCATGCCTCGATGGCCGTGCTGCTGCCCGGCCGGCCCATGCGTCTGAACCTCGAGGACAACGCCCGGATGCTGGCGGCGGAGACCGCCGACCTGGACGGCGTCGTCCCGGTGCCCGGCGCCCCCGAGTTCCTCGCCTCCCTGCGCGGCGTCCCGCACGCGCTGGTCACCTCGGCGGACGTCCCGCTGTCGACGGCCCGGATGGCCGCGGCGGGGCTGGAACTTCCCGAGGTGCGGGTGACCGCGGAGTCGGTGGGCGCGAGCAAGCCCGACCCCGAAGGCTTCTTGAAGGGCGCGGCGGAGCTCGGCGTCGACCCGGCGCAGTGCGTCGTCTTCGAGGACTCCGGGGCGGGTATCGCGGCGGGGCGCGCCGCCGGGATGCGGGTCGTCGGCGTCGGTCCGCGAGCGGCGGCACACGGGCCGGACGCGGTCGTGCGGGATCTCCGCGAGGTGCAGGTGGAGGTCGTGCCGGAGGCGGGAGGCGCGAGGGCGGCGGTGCGCATCCGGATCGGCTGAGCCCGTACGGTCCTCGGCCGGCCTTCGGGCGTCCTCCGCTTCCGGCCGGTGGCTACGGCTCCTTCGTCTCTGATTCCAGGCGGGCCCGGGTCACCGGGCCGTACACGCCCAGGCCGTCCTCCGTCGTTCCCCGGGACCACTGGTAGTTGCGCAGGGCGTCCTCGACCTCGCCGCTGAAGGAGCCGTCGGCCGCGCCGTCGTAGAAGAACGCCGCCTTCAGGCGCAGTTGCAGTTCGGTCACCTCGGGACCCTGGTCGCCGCGCCGCAGGGAGACGACGCCGACGGAACCGTTCTGTACCGCGTCGGCCGCCTTGTCGGGGCCCGAGGCGCGGGAGGCGTCGGCGGACGGAGTCACGGGGCTCGCCTCGGCCGACGGGGACGCTGACGGCGAGGCGCTCTCCGGTGTCGCGGACGGCGACGGGCGCTCGCTCTCGGGGGGCGGCGGCGGGGCATGGGAAGCGGACGGCGACGCGGAGCGGCTCGCCGACGGTGACGCGGAGGCCTTGCTGACGCTCGGGACGGGCACGGCGGCGCGCACGTCCTCGGGGGCGGCGCTCTCGCGGGTCGGCTTCTCGTACGAGAACAGTCCGGCGGCGAACCCGGCAGCCGTCACCACGGCGACGACGGCGCCGGTCGTCGCGACCAGCAGGACCCGGCGGCGGCGCGGACGGGGGCGCGCTTCCTCGTCGCCCGGGTGGGCCGCGCCGATGTACGCCGTCTCGAACAGCCGTAGATCGGTCGTGCTGGGCTCGGAGCCCGGGGGTGTGAGCGGAGTGGGCAGCGCCGTCGTGGCGCCCGGCGGCGGAACGACGGGGTCGACACGGCGCAGGGGCATGGTCGCGTCGGCCGGGACCGCCGCCATCGGCATCGTCACGTCGGTCGGACGGACCGCACCGGTCGCACGGGGTGGACCGGTCGGGCGGGGCGCATCGGTCGGACGGGGCGCGTGGGTCGCACCGCTCGTGTCCGGCGCGATCGTTGCGTCCGGTTCCGCTTCGTCGAGTTCCACGTATGGCCGTATGCGCAACGGATCGAAGTCCTCCGCGGCGGCCGCCTCGGCCGTGCGCGTCTCGCGCAGGGCGTCGGAGGCCCGCCGGGCGCAGGCGCAGGACGGGGTGTTGTCGGGCGCGCGGAGCGCTCCGCACTCCGGGCACGGCAGTCCCGGCCGTCCCGGCTGCCTCTGCCGCCCCGTCGGATCGATCACGTGTTCGGCCCTCCCCTTCCAAACTCCAGAGATTATGCAGATCCTCCACACAACCGGTCACCCACGGCCCCCGGAACGTCGAATTCCGTTAGGACTCGGGAGGACTCAAGAGGCCATAACGGGTCACACCGATCACGATGGAAAGGGTCACCGAGCCTCAGGAGGCATCCATGGCGTTGGACGCGCACAGCCGTACGGCGGATCCGCGTCAGGAACACGTGTCCGGAAACGTTCTCGTCTCGATCGGCGCCCTGCTGCTCGGCATGCTCCTCGCCGCCCTCGACCAGACGATCGTGTCGACCGCCCTGCCGACGATCGTCAGCGACCTCGGTGGTATGGAGCATCTGTCCTGGGTGGTCACCGCGTATCTGCTCGCGTCGACGGCCGCGACCCCGTTGTGGGGCAAACTCGGCGACCAGTACGGGCGCAAGCGGCTGTTCGAGGCGGCGATCGTCCTCTTCCTGATCGGTTCGGCGCTGTGCGGAATGGCGCAAAACATGCCGCAGTTGATCGCCTTCCGCGCGCTCCAGGGCTTGGGCGGCGGTGGCTTGATGGTGCTGTCGATGGCGATCGTCGGCGACATCGTGCCGCCACGCGATCGCGGTCGCTACCAGGGCCTGTTCGGCGCGGTGTTCGGCGCGACGAGCGTCCTCGGCCCGCTGCTGGGCGGCCTGTTCACCGAGCACCTGAGCTGGCGCTGGGTGTTCTACGTCAACCTGCCCGTCGGCGTCGTGGCCCTGGCCGTCATCGCGGCCGTGCTGCGCATCCCGCGCAGATCGACGAAACACGTCATCGACTACCTGGGCACGTTCCTCATCGCCTCCGTCGCCACCTGTCTGGTGCTGGTGGCCTCGCTCGGCGGCACCACCTGGGACTGGGGCTCGCCGCAGATCGTCGCGCTGGCGCTGCTGGGGGCCCTGCTGGCGGTCGCGTTCGTGGCCGTGGAGCGGCGGGCGGCCGAACCGGTGCTGCCGCTCAAACTGTTCCGCGTCCGCACCTTCACCCTCTCCGCCGTGATCAGCTTCATCATCGGCTTCGCGATGTTCGGCGCGATGACCTACCTGCCGACCTTCCTGCAGGTGGTGCACGGCGTCTCGCCGACCATGTCGGGCGTGCACATGCTGCCGATGGTGGTCGGCATGCTGCTGTCCTCCACGGGTTCCGGCCAGATCGTCAGCCGCACCGGCCGCTGGAAGGTGTTCCCCGTCGCCGGCACCGCCGTCACGTCGATCGGCCTGCTCCTGCTGCACCGGCTCGACGAGCACAGCTCCACGTTCGAGATGAGCGTCTGCTTCTTCGTCTTCGGCCTGGGCCTCGGCCTGGTCATGCAGGTGCTGGTGCTGATCGTGCAGAACGCGGTCCCCTACGAGGACCTCGGCGTCGCCACCTCCGGCGCGACCTTCTTCCGCTCCATCGGAGCCTCGTTCGGCGTCGCGATCTTCGGCACGGTCTTCGCGGCCCGCCTCGGCGACAAACTCGCGGCCGCCTTCGCGGGCGTCCGCCTCCCGCCCGGGGTGTCGGCCGACGCGCTCGAGTCCGACCCGCGCGGCATCGCAGGCCTGCCGTCCGACCTGCGTCCGAGCGTCCTGGACGCGTACGCCTCCGCGATCACCGACGTCTTCCTGTACGCCGCGCCCGTCGCCGTCGTCGGCTTCGTCCTGGCCTGGTTCCTGCGGGAGGACCCGCTGCGCGCCTCGGTCACCGCCCCCGACGTCACCGAGACCCTCGCCAGCAACCCGGTGGAACGCTCCTCGTACGACGAGGTGTGCCGGGCGCTGTCCGTCCTCGGCACCAGGGAGGGCCGCCGCGAGATCTACCGGACGATCACCGAGCGCGCCGGCTACGACCTCGTCCCCGCCGCGAGCTGGCTGCTGCTGCGCATCAAGCGGTACGGCAGCGTCGAGCCGTCGATGGTGGCCGAACGCAGTTCCGTCCCGCTGTCGGTGGTCGTCGAGGCGGCCCGGCAGATCGAGGGACGGGGTCTCGTCGTCCGCCGGGGCCTGGACATGGTGCTGACCGACGAGGGCCGGGTGACCGCCGAACGGCTCGCCGCGGCCCGTGAGGATTCGCTGGCCGAGCTGCTCGGCGACTGGTGGGGACCGGACCGCCCCACCGACCTGGTCCAGCTGGTCAGGGAGCTGACCGGCGAGCTGTGCGGCTCGGACCGGGAGCAGCCGCACGACGAACGGCCGGTGAACAGGGTCAAGTGAGCTGCGGGGAAAGGGACTTCTCGAACCAGTGGTCGGCGTAGGGGTCGTCGTTGTACGGCTCGGTCTCGGCGTATCCCAGCCGGGCGTACAGGGCGCGGGCCTCGACCAGGTCGCCGCGGGTGTCGAGCACCATCCGGTCGGCGCCGAGCGCGCGGGCGGCGTCCTCGGCGGCCCTGACGAGCAGCGGGGCGCCGCCCCTGCCGCGCAGACCCTCCCGCACGAAGACCCGGGTGAGCTCGGCCGTCGACGCGTCCAGCAGCCGTACGCCCGCGGTGCCCGCCGGTTCACCAGCGTACCGGCCGATCAGCAACTGCCCACCGGGCGGGGAGAGTTCGGCGCCGGAGTGGGCGGCGACCTCCCGGTCCAGCTCGTCGAGTCCGGTGCGGCGCCCCTCGTGCAACAGGTAGTAGCGGTCGCTGACTTCGGTGTAGTACGCCCGCCAGAGCGCCACGGCGTCGGGTGAGTCGAAGGGCTCGGGGGCGACGGTCCACGGCGTCGGCGTAGGCGTCGGGGACGCCGTCGACGTCAGGGACGGGGACGGGGTGAGGGTCGGAGCCGGGCCGGGGGTGGAGGTCGGGGCGGGGGTCGGGGTCGTCATGCGGACATTGTCGGGAGGCGGTCCTGCCTCCCCGCAAACGGTTTTCCCCGGCCTGAGCAGCAGCCTGACCGGCTGTCGGAGGTCCGTTCGGAAGACCGTAGGGGCCCGCGCGGAGCCCGTTCCCGGGCCCGTCCCAGGCCCGCTCCCCGGTCCCGCGTCGTTTGGGAGGGGCCGTCCGGGCAACCCGAGTCTGGAACCGGCCCGTGGGGCCGACACACCGGAAGGCAAGGCATGTCCACAGGAGTGATCATCGCTCTGATCGTGGTCGTGGCGGCCGTAGTCGCCGTCGCGGCCGTCCTGGCCGTGCGGGCCCGCGGCTCGCACGGCGGACGCAGCCTGAAGCACCGCTTCGGGCCCGAGTACGACCGGGCGGTGGCCCGGCACGACGGAGACGTCAAGGCCGCGGAGCGGGAGCTTGACGCTCTCGTGGAACGGCACGGCGGGCTGCGTGAGCGTCCGCTGGAGGCCGCCGAACGCGAGCGCTTCGAGGCCCGTTGGACGACCGCCCAGGAGCGGTTCGTCGACTCGCCCCGGGAAGCGGTCGCCGAGGCGGACCGGCTGATCGCGGAGGTCGCCGGCGCCCGTGGCTTCCCGGACGGAGGCCAGTACGAGGAGCAGCTCGCCGCGCTCTCCGTCCACCACGCACACCGCGTCGACGGCTACCGCCGCGTCCACCGCGTCGCCCAGTTCTCCGCAGGCGGCGACGGCACGCGTCACCCCGGCTCGGCCGACGTCCCGGGGACGGCCGGGCAGGCGCCCGGCACCGAGGACATGCGGACCGCGATGGTCGAGGCCCGCGCCCTCTTCGACGACCTGGTCGGCCCGGCCCGCCACCACACCGGCCACGACCGCGCGGCACAGCCCGCGACCCGGGAGCGCTCCGGCTCCGGCCATCACCAGCCGTGGGGCTTCCACCGCCACCAGACCAAGGAGGGCTGACCGTCATGCCGGACATGACACCGAGCACGGGCACCGGCCCGGAGAACCGCGGCCCGGCCGACGACCGCCGGTCCGCCACCCGGCGCGGCGACACCCTGCCGACTCCCGAGACGGCCCCGCCGGGCGAGACGAACCGGCCCGACGGAGCCGTACCCCCGAACGAGACGGCCCTGCCGAACGAGACGGCCCTGCCGGGCGAGACGGGCAGGCTGCCGAGGAAGACGACGCAGGACCGCGGTCAGGCGGCGACGACGGCCCCCGCCGCACCCCACCCGACAGCACCACCCGCCTCGCCCGGCACGACCGCCTCGTCCGGCACCACCAGCACGCCGGGCACGGTCGGCGCCGGCGGCGCGTCCGGAGTGACGGCGGGTGCGGCGGCCGTGGAGCCGAAGCCGCTTCGCCCCGACCCGGGTGCGTCCGCGAACGGCGCGGACGGAACGGGCGTCGCCCGCGGTACGGGTACCGGCGGTACGGGTACCGTCGGGTCGGCGGCCGGGACCGGTGAGCGGACGGCCGTCCCCGGTCACGACGACGGCTCCACCGCCTCGTCCCTCCTCCCGGACGAGGAGTGCGACCGGATCGCCACGCGTCTGCGGCATGCAGTCGTCGGGTTCGTCGACGGCCCCCGGGACGCCGTGGTGGAGGCCGACGAGGTGCTGGAGGAGCTCGCCGGACGCCTCACCGAGGCCGTGGACCGCCGCCGCCGTACCCTGCGCGGCTCATGGCAGCAGGAGGGCGGCGGGAAGACGGGCGGCGGCAAGGAGCGCGGGCCGGCGGCCGCCACGGCCGTCGACACCGAGCAACTGAGGCTGGCCCTGCGTGACTACCGTGAACTCACGGAGCGGCTGCTCCACCTCTGACCGCTCCTGCGCTGCTGCCGCTCAGTCCCGCGGCACGTCCCCGGCCGCCGCCCGGCGCTCCCGCCACTCCTGTACGACCGCTTCGACGTCGTACGGTTTCATGCCCAGCGGGGGGCCGGGCGGCGGCTTGAACATCATGTCGCGCAGTTTCACGTTGACGTCCGTGACGATCTTCCGGACGAGGCGTTCCGACGGCGCCGCGTACGCCGCCGCGAGCGCGTCCTCCGCCTCCTTGCGCAGGGCGAGGGTCGGCGGCAGCACGGAAAGGCCCTCGCGGGCCATCTTCCTTTTGATCCACCACAGTTCGTCGTACGAGGTGTCGGTGACGGCCGGCAACGGCTTTCCCGCGCCCGGCAGTCGGTCGAACTCGCCGTGCCGCTCGGCGTCGCGGATCTGCTTTTCGACCCAGGACTCGAACGGGACACCCGGTGGCTTTCGCTCGGTCATGCGTCCATTGTGCCGGACGTGGTGGGCCCGGGCGATTTATCATGCGGCGGCTGTACACGCACACTTAGGACACAGGACGCCGACAGGCATGCCGAAGACATCTCAAGGGGAGCGCACGTGCTCGAACTGACCATGGCCACCGTCTCCGGGACGGAAGAGGGCGCCACGGCCGGCATGCTGATGGCCGACTCGCCGAGCGACCCCGGCGCCGTGCTGCGGGTGGGCCGGGACAGGTCCGTGTGCCGTCTCGCGACCCCCGACGACTGGCTGTTCGTCTCCCGGGTGCACCTGGAGTTCCTGTGCGGCCCCGACGGCGCCTGGCAGGTGTCGTGGCTGCGCGGCTCGCAGGACGAGCCCTCCTCCGAGGTGCGGCTGGTGATCGGGCAGTACACCCAGTCGCTCGTGTACGGCGGGACACTGCCGCTGGCGGGATCCGGCGAGATCATCGTGTACGACCGGACCGGGCCGCGCAGCGTCAACGTGGGCTTCTATCACGAGGGTTGAGCCGCCGCCCCCGCCGTCGCACCACCCGGCAGGGGTCGCGGAGCGGCCGCGGAAGGGCTACGCCAGGACGCGCGCCAGCGCGAAACCGTCGTAGCCCTTGGCCCCCACCGTCTGGATCGCCGTGCCGCTCAGCCTCGGATGCGAGCCGATCAGCTCGATCGCGCCGCGGGTGCCGCGCACGTCCTCGGCGTCGCTGTCCGCGTCGGCGACCCGGCCGCCGCGGACGACGTTGTCGACGACGATCAGACTGCCCGCGCTCGTGAGTCTCAGCGCCCACTCCAGATAGTGGACGTTGTTGGCCTTGTCGGCGTCGATGAAGACCAGGTCGAACGGGGGCGGGTTCTCGTCCGCCAGTCGCGGCAGCAACTCCAGGGCCGCGCCGACCCGCACCTCGACCGCCTTGTCGAGGCCCGCGCGGGCGATGTTGCGGACGGCGACCTCCGCGTGCCGGGCGTCGTACTCCAGGGAGACAAGCCGGCCGTCGGCGGGCAGCGCGCGGGCCAGCCAGATCGTGCTGTAGCCGCCGAGTGTGCCGATCTCCAGGATCTGCCGGGCCCCCTGGACCTCGGCGAGCAGCTGCAGCAATTTGCCCTGGTTCGCCGTCACGCTGATGTGCGGCAGTCCTGCGGCGTCGCTGTCCCGCAGCGCGGCCGCCATCACCTCGTCGTCGGGGGCGAGACGGCCGGTGAAGTAGGCGTCCACGGCGTCCCAGACCTGCGACTCGCTCATGCGCTCAGCCTCTCGTGTGCCTGACGTGCCGGGAGGCATGTCGGTGACAAATGGTTAGACGCGCTAACAAGCCGTGTCAACGACGCCCGCCGCGGACGACGTCCTTCCGCCCGCGCCGCACGGCTCCACACGGCTGAATTCACCCCTTCGGAGCAGGGGGCGCGGCCGGCTGCCCGCCGGTCTGCCCCGGGGGTCGCCCGAGGTGCCGCCCGGGGTGCTGTGAGGCGCCGCCCGAGGCGCTGCGGGCTGCCGCCCGAGATGCGGCGAGGTGCTTGCCGGTGCCGCCCGGGGTCGCCGCCCGCGTGCGGTCGCGGCACGAGACGCGGGGGAAGCGCCGCCGTAAACACACCGCACCTCGCATCACCCCAGCACTCTCCGTACCCCTCACGACACATGAGGTGCCACGAAGGTACGGCGTGCGGCCCCTTTCCGTCCGCGCGGTGATCCGGATCCCGCCCCTCGCGGAGGCGACCGGTCCGGTGGACGCACTATCCTCTACCGGGCAAAAGGAGAGAAATCGTCGGAAGAACAGGGGGCCGACGTCTTCGTGTCTGCGGGGGGAGACGTGCGCCTCAGGAGAGGCGCCGGACGATCCCGCGCAGCGCGCGTGGACGAACGGGCGGGAGGCCACAGAGCGTGGCGAATGCGGAACACAGCGGGCGGACGGCGGATCCCTTCGAACCGGCGGCCGGCAGCACCGACCCGGCCGGGACGCGTCTGCGTGCCGCCCGCCTCGGCCTCTGGCTGGTGGCGGCCCTCCTCGCCGTACGCCAGGCGGCCGTCGTCCTCGGCACCCCACGCGGACAACGGCTGACGGACCTGGAGGCCTGGGTCGGACCCGACGGCGTGCTGCACGCCGACGGCTCGCTCTACGGCTCCACGCGCTTCACCGGCACCCCCTTCGGCGGGCTGGTCCTCAAACCCCTCACCCGGGCGGCCGAACAGGCTCTCGGCTGGGGCTGGACCTTCGGCACGCTGCTGCTGGTCGCCGCCCTCGGCGTGATCGCCGCCCGCAACCTGCCCCGGCCGCTCGGCAGACGGACCTCGCTGCTCGCCGCCCCGGCCGCGACCAGCCTGCTCATGCTGTCGCTGCCCGTGCGCAACGCGTTCTGGCTCGGCCAGACCAGCATCGTCCCGGTCCTGCTCGTCGTCCTCGGCTGCTTCGTCGCACGGGACCGGCGGGCCACCGGCGCCCTGATCGGCGTGGCCGCCGCCCTCCAGCCCGCGGTCCTGCTCTTCGCCGCCCTGCTCTGGTTCACCGGCCGCCGCCGCGCCGCGGCCGCCTCCGTGGCCGCCTTCACCGCCGTCACGCTGCTCACCTGGGCTGCCATGCCGCACGACTCGTACGTCTACTGGGTGCACCACATGGCGGGCACCGGCCTCGGCGGCGAGGCGGACGGCCTCGGCAACCAGTCCCTGCACGGCGCCCTGCTGCGCCTCGGCCTCTCCGGGCCGCTCGAGATCGGCCTGTTCCTGTCGCTCGGCGCGGCCGTCGCCGTCCTCGGCGTGCGCCGGGCCGTCCGCTACGCACGCGACGGCCAGCTGCTGCTCGCGGTCGCCGTGACCGGCTGTGCGGCGATCGCCGTCTCGCCCACCACCTGGCAGCACCAGCTGCTGTGGGTGCTGCCGGCGGTGGTCGGCAGGGTCGGCCGACGCGCCTGCGACCGCCATGTCTGGCCGGTGGCGGTCATCGTGGTCATGACGCTCCCGGGGGACATGCTGCTGCCCCACACGGCGGCCCTGCACCCGCTGCGCGACAACGCGGTGCTGCTGGCCGCGGTCGCCGCCGCCACCGTCGTCCCGTTCCTGCCGCGGACGTCCCCCTTCCACCGGACGCCCGTTCCGGCGGGGCACGTCCCGTCGGTTCCCGCGCGCTGGGCGCACGTGCCGCTGCTGCCGTTCCTCAAACGCCTCCCGACCCGCCCCAATCTGCTGCTGGAGCTGCTGCTGCTCCGTGTCACGTACGCCGCCTACCAGCAGGTCCGGCTCGCGGCGACCGGCGGCACGAACTCGGGCGGACGGGCGCGCGCGGAGACGCACGGACAGCAGATCCTCGACAGCGAGCGGTTCCTGCACCTCGACGTGGAGCGCGCCGTCAACCACTGGGTGACGGGCGTCGACCGGCTGCGGGACTTCTTCGACTTCTACTACACGTCCTTCCACTTCGCCGTCCCGCTGACGGTCCTCGCGGTGCTGTACGTGCGCCGCCCGGCCGACTACCGCTGGGCCCGAGCGTCCCTCGGCTTCGCGACCCTGCTGGCCCTGGTCGGCTTCTGGCTCTACCCGTTGGCCCCGCCCCGCCTGATGCCCGGCCTGGGCGTCGTCGACACGGTGCACGGCGTCCAGGACTTCTCCAAACCGGACTACGGCACCCTCACCGCGCTGACCAACCAGTACGCGGCGATGCCGTCCCTGCACTTCGGCTGGTCCCTGTGGTGCGGGCTGGTCATCGCGATCGTCGCCCGCAGACGGTGGGTGAAGGCCCTCGGCCTGCTGCACCCGCTCCTCACCGTCGCGTCCATCGTGGCCACCGGCAACCACTGGGTGCTGGACGCGGCCGGCGGCGCGGCGGTGGTGCTGGCCGGCTTCGGCCTGTCCTACCTGCTGATGGGCCCCCGGGCGCAGTCCGCGACGGCGGCTGCGACGACGGCGGCCACGGCGGGGTCGGCAGCGGGGGCAGCGCCGAAGGGAGCGCTGGAGGCGTGGCCGGCGGCTACGACGGCTGCGGCTGCGGCGGCGGCGGCGGTGAAGGCGAAGTCAAAGGTCGGGTCGGAGGCTGACGCGGAGGTCGACGCGGCGGCGAGGGGGAGGAGGGCGGCCGAGCCGGTGCCGGCGTCCCGGAAGGACCCGGCAGCGAGGTGATCACCCCGTCGCGTCCCGCTCCCCGAGGGCCAGCCTTTCCTGGAGACGGGCGTGGCGGAACTGGTAGACGGGGCCCGTCGCCCGCAGCAGGTTGCGGCGGCGGGCGTCCTCCAGGAAGTGCATCAGTCGTACCGGTGTGCCCTCCTCGTGGTGGAGCTGCACGGCCGTGAGGGCGGTCGCGACGGCGAGGTTGCCGGCGAGGCCCGAGGTGGCGCCGGTCCATACCAGGGCCGTCACCCCGAACATCACTCCCTGCAAAGGGGATTGGGCCCAGGCCACGATCGGGCCGACGTACAGGGCGAGGGCGAGGCCGGTGAGCAGCCCCAGGAACAGGCGCAGCACGAGGTGATGGCGCCACACGTCACGCGGTCCCACCGACCGGGTGTCGAGCACCGAGGGGCCCGAGTGGTCCTCGCGCACGGGGTCGTAGTGGCGGCCCGTTCCCAGGGAGAGGAACGGGGCGCCGGAGACGATCTCGTACCCGCGTCCGGTGACCAGCACCTCGCTGTAGCCGAGCGGCAGCGTGACCAGATACCACAGCCACCACGGCGGAGCGTCGTCGATCAGCGGCACGACCGGCACGACGAGACAGAGCAGGGTGCCCACGAACAGCCACTGCCCGAGGCCGGAGCCGACCGTCCTCCGGGTGAAGATGTCGCGCCATCCCGCGCTCGACAGCGGCTGCGGGACGCTGAACCGGGCCAGACGCCGGGCGATCGTGTACCCGCCGGCGACCGCCCCGAGAGCGAGGACGACGGCTGTCAGGGGCGTCGGGCTGACGTTCCAGGCCATGATCGCGCCGGGCGTGCCGCACACCACCGCGGCGACGATCCACACGGCGATCGTCCGGGGCCGCCGGCTCGTCCAGCCGGGAACATGCCACCAGCGCAGATCACGCGTGCCCTCCTCGGCGAGGCGGGCGGCGATGTGCCGGAGCGTGCGCTCGGCGGTCCTCGCGGAGTAGCGGGGACGGGGGCGTCCGGGACGCCGTGTGTAGGCGGCGGCCACCGCATGGTCGAGGAGATGGTTCTCCACGGCGCGGGCGGTGGGGAAGCGGGCGGTGTCGAGGAGTTCGTCGACGGGGTCGTCGTCGCCGTACACGTCGCGCAGCAGGGCGATGGTGAGCGGCCCGGCGAGCGCGGCGGCGAGCGGGTCGACGAGGGGGGCGGGGAGCGGGCCGGCGAGAGGGCCCGCAGAGACGGGGCCGGGACCGGGACCGGGACCGGCCCCCGACAGGAGCCGCCCGGTGAGCGCCCGCCAGGCGGGCGAGGGAGCAGCAGGCAGCCGGTCGAGCAGGTACTCGGCGGCGTCGGCCGGCCGCACGGGCTGGATCTCCAGCGCGAGGGCGCCGCCCAGCCGCGCCTTCTTCGCGGTGAGCACGGCCTCCTTCGCCCGGGACACCAGCACCAGCCGGAAGGGCGCCGTCTCCAGCGCGCTGATCATGGCCCCGCGCAGTCTGCCGGTGACCTCGTCGAGACCGTCCAGGAAGAGGGCGACGCGTCCCTGTTCGAGGAGCCGCCGGGCGCGGGCGCGGCCGTTCCGCCCGTGGAAGAGGGTGTACTGACGGCTGAGCCGGTCCGCGGCCCAGTCGGTGGCTTTCTCCCCGGCGGGGTCCCATCCGTCGAGGGACAGCAGAACAGGGACGGGGACGCGGGCGCGGTCGGCGGCCGAGGGCCGCGCCGCCCGGTGCGCGAGGGCGTCCAGCAGCAGAAGGACGGCGGCGGCGGTCTTGCCGGCGGCGGGCGGCCCGAGGAGCAGCAGCCGTCCCGAGGCCAGGCCGCCGTAAACGGCGTGCAGTTCGGCGAGACCGCCGCCGCCGCGGAGCCCGGCGCGGGTGGTCGGCGCGACGCCGGGCAGGGGACCGAACCGCGCCCGGGCCGCCCCCTCCGCGGTGGCCGCCACGACCCGTCCCGCGGCCCTGCGCTCACTCACCCGCCACCGCACGGGCAATGGCGAGGGATCTGTCAGCCGCCGCAGCGCGGCCTCCTCCTGCCACTGCGCGCCGACCACGCGAGCGAGTTCGTCGGCGGCGGTGTCGAGGACGTCCCCGGCGGTGCGGACGGCGTGATGATGGACGACCTGGACGTTGTGGTCGCCTGCCTGGAAGGCGGCGGGCCCGTGGAAGACGTTGCCGGAGACCTCGGGCCCGCTGCCGCCGGGTTCGGTCATCTCCCCGGCCCGAAGTGGTTCTCCTGCCGGTTGTGATCGCCGGTCTGCACGGCGGTGGGACCGTGGAAGGCGTTCCCGGTGACGGCGCCGCGCGCCTCGTCGTCGGCGGCCCCGAAATCCGCGGTGAGCCGGGCGAGTTGATCGAGGATCCGCGCGCGTTCCGCCTCGCCGGGCGCTTCGAGCAGTGAGGCGAACTCGCCCTGCCACAGCACGGCGTGCACCGCCCGCACCCGCTCCCGGTCCGTTTCGTCGACGGCGTCAAGGACGGCGGCGGTCCGGTCGAGCCGCTCGAGCGCGTCGCGTTCGGCGTCGCCGTCCCCCCGCCCGACGAGCCGGGCGCACCGGGCCCGGAACCAGGCCCAACTGTCCGATCCGGCCGCCTGCACCACGGCCATCCCCCCACCGGCCGCAGCCGCGGTCAACGCCTCGCCGAGCATTCCCGTCCCCCCATGGTCCGTGTGAAACGGCATGCTACAGAGTCGAGTTGGAGCGGTCGCCGACTTCGGACGGATGTAACCTCGCCCGGATGAGGGCGGGGCGGGCAGGAGGAGTTCGAGGGGGCGACGGCATGAGCGACGGTGAGAGGGCCGGCTCCGCCGCAGGTGTCCCCAGCCGCACCATGGCTGCCGCTGCCGCTGCCGCCGCCGTGGGTGCGCGCCTCGGCCGTCACCACCCTGTCCAGTGGTTTCTCCTCTCGGCACTGTCCGGCGCCGTGACGTTCATCGTCTGGCTCTGCGGAATCTTCTCCGGCGGCCTGGACGTGGGAGAGACGTGCGCCCTGCGGGGACAGACCTATGACGATGTCTACCGCAGTGAACACTGGCGCGAGCCGAGCCGGTTCTTCCCCCTGCACGACAAGTGCAACGCGTCCTACGACCTGGTCCCGGTCTGGATCAATCCGGCGCTCGTCCTCTTCGCCCTCGTCGCCGCGGGCAGCCTCCTCGCCGCCTGCTGGACGACGTTCGTCCGGGTCCGGCGGTCCTGGCGGAGGCGGCGGACCGCCCCCGCCCGCTGACGTCTCTCACCGGGCGGCGGGCGCGTCCGAGGAAGGGCGGACGGGTGCGGAGGGCCGGCCCACGAGACGTCGCAGCCGGCGTTCCGTCGGGTGCTCGACGCAGTGGTAGGCCACGGCGGCCAGGGCCAGGCTGGTGACCAGGACACCGGCCCAGAACACGAGCGTGTCGCCGCCGGGAGCGGGCCTGCCCCAGCGGAAGACGGCCAGGCGGAGCACGATCTCGTGGAGGAGGTACCAGGCGAACGACCAGTGCCCGAGCCTGATCATCCACGTCCCGCCCAGCCCTGTGCGCCGGCCGTCCAGGTCGGCACGCGCCGCGGCGCAGATCAGGACCGCGAACACGGGCGCGGAGAGCAACTGGGAGGCGGAGTACGGGCTGTACCAGAGTGCGTCCGGCACCGCCTTCGACCAGGGCAGCAGGGCGAGGTGCCAGGCGACGACGAGTGCGGCCGCCACCGGCAACGACACGGGAGGCCGCCAGCCGCGCTTGAGCGCCAGCCCGGCCACCACGCCCAGCACGAACTGCAGGAAACGGGTCAACGGCAGGTAGTCGAGCGCCCAGCTCCGGGTGGCGGGCGGCAGACCGGACAGAGCGGGCCACAGCACGAGGGCCGCGCAGGTGACGGCGACCGCGGTCCACACCCACACCCGGGCGCGCCGGCCCGCGAGGAGCGCCAGCAGAACGGGGAAGGCCAGATAGAAGAAGGCCTCGTCACTGAGCGACCAGGCCGCCGGATTGCCCCCCGCGTTGATGACCCGCTGCGGGAACCAGGCGTGCACTAGCAGCAGGTTCGCGACCACGCCCTTGGCCGAAACGGCGCGGCCCATGTAGAGGTAGGCGGCCACGGACGCCGCGACGCCGACCGCGAGCAGCGGCCAGATCCGGGCGAAGCGCCGCCAGAAGAAGACCCGGGCGGGCACGTTCGCGCCGTCGTACGTCCAGGCGAGGACGACACCCGACAGCACGAAGAAGAACGTGACGCCGCTGCGCCCGTACCAGACGGCGTCGCTGACCCCCGGCACCTTCCCCGCCTGCCGGGACAGGTGATACAGCACGACGAGCAGAGCCGCCCAGAAACGCAGCCCCGTGAGCGAGGGCAGCCGATCGCGTCCGGCTCCCGGTATGGAGATCAACGGCGGTCCTTCGTCGACGGCAGCGGCAGCACCTGCGCGGGACGGGAATCGGACGAAACACGTCCGCCCCACGCACAAAGAGCCGAGGCTAACACCGGGTCCGCACAAAGGCCGCCGCAGGCGAGGCCCGACGCACATCCAGCCAACGGGCCACAGCTGGGCGGTGCCTGTGCTGGACCTTGTTCGCTTTTGTTGCGCGCATTCAAGCCAAGGAGGCCATTGCAGACAACTGCGCATCGTCATATGACCTTGACGCAAGGTGAGGGGAGGGCTTGAATTCGCTTACTTTTGAAGATCTTGTGACTCTGGGGGCGGGGTTCTGTGTGGTTCGTGCGGGGGAAATCAGGCATGCCCAGACGCCCCGGCCCGGAGCGGGGCAGGCGTGTGTCAGCTGCCACAGCCGTGTTGGCCGTGGTGTCGGGCGTACTTGTCCTGCCGGGCCAACTGGCCGCCTCCGCCGCCGAGGCGGACTCCACGCCGCTGACCGAAGCTCAGCAGGCGTTGGCCGAGGCCGAGAAGTCCGGGCAGCGTGTGGAGGTGACGGGTGAACGAACCGACCGCACCACGACCTTCGCCAACCCCGACGGTTTCACTCTGACGCTCGAGCAGTCGGTCGTCCCCGTGCGGGTGAGCAAACCGGGCGGCGGCTGGCAGAAGCCGGACGCGACACTGGAAAAACGTTCCGACGGCTCGGTGGGGCCGAAGGCGGCCGCAGTGTCGATCGCCTTCTCGGCAGGGGGCGAGAAGGAGCCCCTGGCGCGGATCGCGGGCGAGGGCACCTCTGGAACTGCAGTGGCCGGGCAAGCTTCCCGCGCCGCGGCTGGACGGGGCCAAGGCCGTCTACGACGACGTCCTGCCGGACGTCGACCTGCAGGTGACTGTGACCCCGGAGAGCTTCCAGCCGGTGTTCGTCGTCAAGACGCCGGAGGCGGCGGGGAGTGAGGAGCTGAAGAAGCTCACGTTCGGGCTCAAGGCCCAAGGCCTGGACGTCCGTATGGGCGCCGCCGGCAACCTGGCAGCCGTGGACGGCAGCGGTCGCACCGTGTTCAGGGCGCCGCCCGCGCGGATGTGGGACTCGGCCGGAGAAGGGTCCGGGCAGACCGGGGCAGCCGGGAAGACGACGACGCAACTGATGCGGGCGCAGCCGCTGGCCGAGGAGACCACGGAACTGTCCGACCCGTCCGATCCGTCCGAGCTCGCGCCGTCCGGTTCGGGTCTGGAGCCGGGCCAGGGCGACAAGATCGCCAAGATGGACGTGGCCGTCACCAAGGACTCGCTGTCGGTCGTCCCGGACGCCACCATGCTCTCCAAGACCAAGGCGTCGGCCTTCCCCCTCTTCATCGATCCGACCGTGACCTGGGGTGGATCTGAGCGAACGCTCCTGCGCAGTGACGGATACGAGTCCTACGGCTGGAGCAACGGCGACGACGGCCAGGGCAAGGGCGCCGGCAAGTGCGGTAGCTGGCAGGGCTACTACTGCGGTCCGGGGTACGTGCAGAAGTTGTACTACGAGTTCTCGCCGGCGAGCCTGAAGGGCAAGAAGGTCCTCGACGCCACCTTCCGGGTCACCGAGCCCTGGGCGTTCCAGTGCGACCCGCGCTGGGTGGACCTCGTCCGCACGAACAACATCTCGTCCGCGACCACCTGGTCGTCACGGCCGGCTGAGCTGGACCTGATGGTGGACGTCAACGTGTCCGCGGGCCGGGGCTCGCTGTGCTCCCCGGATGCCCCGGACGCTCCGATCGAGTTCAACGACAATCCGAGCGAGACGAACGAGAACCTGACGTCGACGGTGGCGAACTTCGCGGCCGGCAGGTTCGCCCGGCTGACCCTGGAGATCAAGGCTCACGACGAGTCGGATCCGTCGGCGTGGAAGCGCTTCAAGAACGACGCGGTGCTCGCGGTCAAGTACGTGGCGGTACCCGCCCTTCCTACGGAGGTCGGGCTGGTCACCGGAACCGGCTTCGTCTGCTCCACCAACGCGGCCGACCCGGCCGTCATATCCGATCCGACGCCGCTGGTGCAGGGCAGACCGCGCACCGCGTCCGGTGGCTCGGTGGGCGCAAGCCTGCGTATCCGGTGGCGGACGGAGAAGTCCTCGGGCACGTCGTGGACGGTCGCGCACACGGATGTCGACGGTCCGACCTCCGGTTACGTCGGGAACCTCGTCAAGCAGTCTCGCAGCCTGCCCGCTCTCCAAGAGGGCGTGCTGTACCGCCTGAAGGCGCTGACCCTTTCCTACTACCAGGACGGCAGCAGTCGCCAGAACACGGGCTACACCACGCCCTGTTATTTCAAGGTCGACCCCACCGCACCGAAGCCCCCGCAGGTGACTGTCGGCGCGCCGTACACGCAGTGCCTGCCCAACGACTGCACGGCGCACGGCGGGCCCGGAGTGCAGGCCAAGTTCTCCTTGAACCCGGCGACAGGTGACAACAACATCGTCGCCTACCAGTACCGGCTCTCCACGGTTGCCGGGTGGTCTTCGGATTCGGCCGGTCCGTCTTCCTCTGCCAGCGTGACACCGCCGGTGGAAGGCACGTATCGGCTGATCGTCCGGGCAAAGGACAAGGTCGGCCGTTACGGTGCCGAGTCCGTCGTGGACTTCCTGGTCGCAGACGGTCAAAAGCCCGTCGGACAATGGAACTTCACCGAGGGCGTCGACGTAGCGTCGGACTCGGCGACGTGGGACGGCGCGGATGACGCGACCCTGGCAGGCGGCGCCGTTCGCGACGACCACGGCCGTCGTGGGCTGATCACGCACGACACGTCCGGTGCGGCCTTGAAAACGCCGGTGAAGGACAAGGGCCTGACTCTCGACGGCAGCACGGGCTACGCGGCAACGGACTCGACGGTCCTTGACACCTCCGACTCCTACACCGTCTCTGCCTGGGTGCTCGTCGACGCCTCTGCCTCGCGAACCTTGACGGCACTGAGCCAGGTGCCCAACAGCGCAAGTCCGTTCTCCCAGAAATTCAGCCCGTTCGGGTTGTCGTACGCGGGTGGAGGGGCCGACACCTGGAGCCTGAGCGTGATGGGCACGGACGGCGTCCAACGCAATGCCAGTGCCTCGCAGGCGTCGCCGCGCGGTGTGTGGACCCATGTAGCCGGCGTCTACGACGCGGAGGCGAGGAAGGCCAGCCTCTACGTGAACGGGACACTGCAGAGCACTGTCGAGGCGGGAACGGCATGGAAGGGCTCGGGTCCGCTGCAGATCGGCAGAGCCGTCCGGGCCGATGCCTACACGGACTACTTCAAAGGCAGCATCGACGAGCCGACGACGTGGCAGCGGGCTTTGTCGCAGAAGGAGATCGCGACGACGGCAGGCGCATTGACGTCGAAGAACTACGCCGGAGTGGAACTGGTCGCCGACTGGTCGGCCGACAAGGGTGTCGACACCACGATCGCCGACACCACGTCCGGCTACGGCCGCTCGCTTACCCTCAGCGGTGGAGCCTCGCTGGACGGTGAGTCGATCGTGCTGAACGGAGTGGACGGCGCGGCAACCACGGCCGGTCCGGTCGTGGACGACAGCGGTTCGTTCACCGTCACGGCCCTGGCGGGGTTGAACGGTGCCAAGTTGCTCGACAAGCAGGTGGGTTACACAGGCCAGGTGGTTGGCCAGCGGACGTCCGACGGCTCGGCCTGGGGCTTCTGGTACGAGTTGACGGACAAGGTGACTGTCGTCGACCAGGAGGCCGGGGAGGAGAAGACCGTCCCGCAGGGATTCTGGCGCTTCGGCCGGCTCAACGCTGAGGGCAAGTTCAGCGCGGTGGCCTCCGAGGACGACGCGCTGTTGGACGGCATGGTCAGGATGACCGGAGTCGTCAACGCCCAGGACGGCACGATCGGCCTCTATCTGGGAGCCGTTCCGAACGGGGGCGAACAGACCTTCACCGCCGAGATCGGCACGGGGGACTTCGCCGTCGGCAAGGGGTTCAGCGGTAACGCGTGGAAGCACTACCTGCCCGGGCGGGTCGCTGAGGTCCGTCTGTGGGTGGGCGCGATGGCGGGACCCGACCAGGTCACAGAGACGGTCGGCGACTGACAGGCAGAGATGGTGGGGGCGGCCTCTGTCTCCACCACCACGACATGCAGCAGGCACAGGCACAGCAGGCCGCGGACGTGCTGGCTGGAACTTCTCTCAATGGGACCGGTAGGGCGGAAGAATGAACCTTGGCAGGGGCACCTCAAGAATTGCCCGGGATGTGAAGCGGCGCACCGGCCGGGTCCTGGTGCAGTCGCTGGCACTGGCGCTTGTCGTGCCCCTGGGCGTGGCGCAACTGGCACAAGCCGCGGAATCCCCCGGTCTCGGGCGCTCCGACGTGCCTGCGTCCCGGGTGAGCAAGGTCAAGGAGTTCGCGGGCTTCGGCGCGGCGAAGGCCCGACAGCAGGTCGCGCGGGACAAGAAGGCCAACAAGGCACAGGCCGACCAGGCCCGCACGCAACAGAAGGCGGTCTGGCCCGGAAGGGGCGAGGCGACACTCGGTCTCTCGCAGGGCAAGGCAGTCGGTGCCAAGCCGGCCGGCGTCCCGGTCACGATCGCGCCGCTCACCGCGGGGAAAGCCGCCGCGGGCGGCAAGACGCGCCTCACGATGCTGGACCAGAAGGCCGCCCGCGCGGCAGGCGTCACCGGCGTGCTGCTGACCGCGGACGCGGACAGCGCCGGAGACGCAAAGGTCAGCGTTGACTACAGCGGCTTCGCCTCCGTCATCGGCGGTGGCTGGTCTCAGCGACTGCGTCTCGTGCAACTCCCGGCCTGCGCGGTGACGACGCCCGAGAAGCCGGAGTGCCGTAAGCAGCGTCCGCTGGTCTCAGACAACGACCTCGAGCGTCAGTCGGTGTCAGCCAACGTGAGCCTCGCCGATGCCGGCAGTGGGCCTGCCACGCAGCTCATGAAGGCGTCGGGCAGTGCTGCTGCTCCCGCCGCCACCGTGCTGGCCGTGACGGCCGCCGCACCCGGTTCCGGAGCATCCCCGAAAGGCTCCGGAAACTACGCGGCGACTCCGTTGTCAGCGTCCTCGTCCTGGGAGTCCGGCGGCAGTTCGGGCTCCTTCACCTGGTCGTACGACTTCACGCTGCCGCCGGCGGCAGCAGGCCCGCAGCCGCCGCTGTCCCTCTCGTACGACTCGGGCAGCGTGGACGGCCGTACCGCCACCTCCAACAACCAGGGCACCTCGGTCGGTGAGGGCTTCGGCATCACCGAGTCCTACATCGAGCGCTCCTACGGATCCTGCGACGACGACGGTCACGACGACGTCTTCGACTCCTGCTGGAAGTACGACAACGCGCGCATCGTGCTGAACGGCAAGTCCTCGAGGCTGGTCAAGGATGACCACGATGGCCTGTGGCGGCTGGAGAACGACGACGCCTCGAAGGTGACGCGCTCCACCGGCGCTGACAACGGCGACGACAACGGTGAGTACTGGACCGTCGTCACGGGCGACGGCACCAAATACGTGTTCGGCCAGAACAAGCTCGAAGGTGCGGACGACGCTCAGCGCACCAACTCCGTCTCGACGGTGCCGGTCTTCGGCGACGACTCCGGTGAGCCCGGCTACTCCGGCGGCGACGCCTTCGCCGACCGCGCCCTCGACCAGGCCTGGCGGTGGAACCTCGACTACGTCGAGGACACCCGAGGCAACGCGGCCACCTACTGGTACGCGAAGGAAACCAACTACTACAAGAAGAACAAGTCCAAGACCGCCAACGCGGACTACACGCGCGGCGGTTACCTGAGCCGCATCGAATACGGACTGCGCAAGGGCGCTCTCTTCACCGACAAGCCCGACGCGAAGGTCACCTTCAGCTACGCCGAACGCTGCACCGCTGCGGACTGCTCCAGCCTGACCAAGGACACTTCCGAGAACTGGCCCGACGTCCCCTTCGACGCGATCTGCTCCAAGGACGACGACGATTGCGATGCGGCCGGCCCGTCCTTCTTCTCCCGCAAGCGACTGACCGGGATCGACACCTTCTCCTACAACGCCACCACGACCGCGTACGACGCCGTGGACTCCTGGGACCTGACGGAGGAGTACCTGGACGGCGGTGACATCGGTGACAGCTCCGACCAGGTGCTGACCTTGAAGTCCCTCAGGCGCACCGCGAAGGCGGGCGACCCGGCCATCACGCTCGCGCCGGTGACGTTCACGTACCACATGCGCCCCAATCGGGTCGACGCAACGGACAACATCCTGCCCCTGACCCGCCCGCGCATCAACACCGTCACTTCCGAGACCGGTGCGATCACCACGGTGACCCTCTCCGGCGAGGAGTGCGTGCGCAGCCAGGTGCTGAACGCGGCGCCCGACACCAACACGCGATCCTGCTATCCGCAGTTCTGGCACATCAACGGCGCCGAGAACGCCTCCATCGACTGGTTCCACAAGTACCGGGTGCTGGCCGTCACCGTCTCCGACCCGACCGCCGCCAACGAGACGGTCGAGCACGCGTACTCCTACAGCGGCGCCGCCTGGCACTACAACGACGATCCGATGACGAAGAAGGACGAGCGCACCTGGTCCGAATGGCGGGGATACGCCCAGGTCACGGCATGGACGGGTGCGACGGACGTAACGCGCTCCAAGACTGTCTCCCTCTACCTGCAGGGAATGCACGGCGACGAGAAGAGTGACGGCACCACCAAGTCCGTCTCCGTCGCACCGCTGCCGGCACCGGCCCTCGGAGCGGCCTCGGTCTCCGACAGGGCCGAGTACGCGGGGCAACTGCGTGAACAGGTCACCTACGACGGCTCCACGGCGATCGCGGCGACGGTCAACGACCCCTGGTCACAGGAGACGGCCCGGCAAACCACGCCCGGTGCCGGCGACTACGTCGCACGCTACGTCCGCACACAGAAGGTGCACAGCTACACCTACCTGACCACCTCCCAGACCTGGCGAGAGCGCCTCACCAGCACGTCATTCGACAGCTACGGCATGCCGGTGACGGTGGAGGACGCCGGGGACGTGGGCAAGGCATCGGACGAGACCTGCACGCGCAACTGGTACGCCCGCAACGCCGACCTCGGCATCACCAGTGCGGTGTCACGCACCCGTGCGGTCGCCCGTACCTGCGCGACGGCGGACAGTTCGTTGGTTCTGCCCGCGTCCATGGACCCGGCGAAGCCCAAGCGCGGCGATGTGATCGCCGACGTCGGCACCTTGTACGACACCGCCACCGTCACGGCCTGGTCGGCGTCCCAGAAGCCCACCCAAGGGCTGCCGACCTGGACGGGCCGCGCCACCGGGTACGCAGCCACCGCCGACGCCAACGGCGACCGTCTGCCGAGCGCATGGCAGAAGATCTCCGCCACGACATACGACACTCTGGGCCGGCCCCTGAGCGTCAGCGACGCGACCACGAACTCTCCCACTCTGCTCGCCTACATCCCCGTCGACGCAGGACCGCTTACCCGAACCACCACCACTGATCCCAAGACCTACAAAACGGTCAGTTTCCTCGACCCGCGCCGAGGCCAGCCACTGCGCGTCTACGACGTCAACATCAAGAAGACCGAGGTCAGCTACGACGCGCTCGGCCGCACGACCCAGGTCTGGCTGCCGAACCGGGCGAGCGGGAGCCAGGCGCCGAACCAGAAGTTCGCCTACCACCTGGACAACACCAAGGCGTCGTGGGTCTCGTCCTCGTCCCTGAAGAACGACGGCGAAACGTACAACACCACCTACGCGCTGTACGACGCACTCCTGCGTCCGCTCCAGTCACAGTCACCGACTCCCAACGGCGGTCGGCTGCTGACCGACACCCGCTACGACACGCGTGGTCTGGCGTACGAGACGCACGCCGACATCTTCGACAACACCAGCACGCCCAACGGCACGTACACGAGGGCCGAGAACGGTGAGGCCCCCACGCAGGCAGAGACGGTGTTCGACGGCGCGGGCCGTGCCACCAGCACCAGCCTGTACATCTTCGGGGTCAAGAAGTGGACCACCGCCACCAGCTACACCGGTGATTCCGTCGCGACCACGGCGCTCGAGGGCGGCTCGGCGCACCGCACGATCACCGACGTGCGCGGCCAGACGATCGAAACACGTGAGTACGCGAGCACAAGCCCGGGCGACGCCTCCTTCGGCAGCACTGTCGGAGCCTCGTACACCCGTACGAAGCTGACCTACGGCCTGGACGGACAGCAGGAGACGATCACCGGACCGGACGACGCCGCATGGTCATACGTCTACGACCTGTTCGGCCGCCAGGTGACCGCAGTCGACCCCGACAAGGGATCCACCACCACCGAGTACGACGTCCTCGACCGCCCGGTGAAGTCCACGGATTCACGAGGCAAGTCGGTGCTGACCGCCTATGACGAACTGGGCCGCCCCACCGGTACCTGGGAGAACTCCAAGACGGACGCCACCCAGCTCACCGCCTTCGCCTATGACACTCCCCTCAAGGGTGAGCCCACCTCGTCCACCAGGTACGTGGGCGGCAAGTCCGGAGCGGCGTACACGCAGACCGTCACCGCGTACGACAATCTGAACCGCGCCACCGCCACCCAGCTGCAACTGCCTGCGAGCGACCCGTTCGTGAAGGCCGGAGCGCCGTCCACCCTGGCGCTCGAGACGTACTACAACATCAACGGCACGTTGAAGATGACGAAGGAGCCGGCACTCGGAGGGCTGCCGTCCGAGTATGTCGATTACGACTACGACCCCCTGGGCCATGTGAAGTCGATCGGCGGCGTGACCGGCTATCTGCTGAACGTCGACTACTCGGCTCTCGCGCAGCCCATGCAACTGGAGTTGGGGACAGGCGGCACGGACTCCAAGAGCTTCTTCGTCGCCAACACCTTCGAGGAAGGCACCGGCCGCCTCCGTAACAGCCACGTCACGGACAAGACCCACGGCTACATGCTGCAGGACCTCAACTACTCCTACGACGAGACCGGCAACGTCACGGCGATCAGCGATCCGACTCTTCTGGGCGGCGCGAGTTCCGCCGACACGCAGTGCTTCGCGTACGACGGCCACCAGCGCCTGACCGAGGCCTGGACCCCCGCTTCGCAGAAGTGCTCCGACGCCCGAAGCGCGTCCAGCTTGTCGGGCCCGGCCCCGTACTGGACGTCCTACACCTACAACCAAGCGGGTCAGCGGGCCGGCGAGACGGTCCACAACAGCACCGGCGACACGAAGACGACCTACTGCTACGCCAACACCGCACAGCCGCACACCCTGACCGGCACCACGACCAAGCCCACGTGCACAGCCCAGGAGCGCACGTACGACAAGTCCGGTAACACCTTGTCGCGCCCCGGTAAGAGCGGAGCCCAGACCCTGGTCTGGTCGGCCGAGGGCCAACTGAGCAAGCTCACGGAGAAAGACGCGTCGACGGACTACGTGTACTCCCCCGACGGCACCCTGCTGATCCGCAACACGCAGAACGGCGAGCGAGTCCTGTACGCCGGCGCCACGGAACTCCACCTCCGCGCCAACGGCACCATGTGGGCGCAGCGTTACTACGCGGCGGGCGATGTCACGGCGGCCGTCCGCACCAACCAGTCGGGGACCAACAAGCTCAGCTACCTGACGGGCGACCGGCACAACACCTCGTCGCTCGCCCTCAACCCGGACGCCAACCAGACCTTCACCAAGCGCTACACGACGCCGTTCGGCAGCGACCGCGGCGCCCCGCTGTACGGCCCCTGGCCCGACGACAAGGGCTTCCTCGGTAAAACACGGGACGCCACGACCGGCCTGACACACATCGGCGCCCGCGAATACGACCCGTCCATCGGCCAGTTCCTCAGCGTCGACCCCGTCCTCTCACTCGACCAGCACCAATCCCTCAACGGCTACGCCTACGCCAACAACAACCCGGTCACCTATTCCGACCCGGACGGCAGGAAGATCTTTCCGGATGACAACGGCGGCGGCTACATCGACAGCGGCGGCAAGGGAGGAACCCACACCGCCAAGAATCGCGACAACGCTCGCAAGCGCAACGGGGGAGGCCCTACCGAACTGCCGGCTACGAGCGGTACGGCGTCGGGGGGCAGTAGTGGCAGCCAGCGCCCTGTTGTCAACGGAGTTGTCATTCCGACAAGGGACGAGCTCTTTTACAGAGGGTATGGGGTAGGTGGTCCCGATGCGGACGGCTACGCTCACATGTTGGCGCGCTGGGCGGACCACAAGTGCGGCATTCGCGACGGTATTGAGGCTTTCTGCGATACGGCCGCTCGTGCGGGCCTGATCAGGGACCCGCACAGTAGTGCCAACGATCCGTGGGGTATCAAGGCGAACATTCACTGTTTCACCGGTCGCGGCGACTGCGGCGAGGCGCTCGTCTCCGACGTCATCACTGTGGCCGGACTGGCCTTCGGCTCCATCAGTAGAGCCCTCATGGCGCGAGGCGCCTCGAGCGCGGTCGCAGTAGAGGCGGAGACGGCCGCCGCCAATCTCTTCAAAATTGCCTGTAGTTTCTCGCCTGACACGCCAGTCCTACTCAAAGACGGCAAGACCAAGGCGATCAGCAAGGTAAAGCCTGGGGACGACGTCGAGGCTGCCGAGCCGAGCACCGGCAAACATAAGGGCGCAAGGTCCGTCATTGCGCGCCTCGTCCACCACGACTACGACCTTGTTGACGTAACCATCCGCACGGCCGATGGCCGTACCTCGACGATCCACACCACCGCCAAGCACCCCTTCTGGAACGACACTCTTCACACCTGGACAGACGCGGCTCACCTGCAACCGGGCCACCTGCTCAACACCGTCACTGACAGCCACGTCCAGGTTGTTGCGGTCAACGACCAAGTCGGCTCCGCAGACATGTACAACCTGACCGTCGATGACCTGCACACGTACTATGTGCTTGCTGGCGCAACTCCGGTCCTCGTCCACAATGACGACGGCAGCAGCATGGTCGGTGCCAATGGCACACAGTTGACGAGTTCTACGGTGTGGCGAGGCCCCAGTGGGATGCGCATCGATGTGGAAAACCCCGACCCTGGCGGTCGGCCAGGCCAGATGCATCTGCAGGTTCAGGTCAATGGGATGAAGTCTTCCGATGCCCCCAAATATCAGTACAATTTTGATACCGGGGAATTCGATGGATTGCCGAAGAGCTTGCGGAAAGAGCTGGCGAAGACTGATTTCACGAAGGGAGTGAAGAAGGGTCTCGGTTTCCTTGGGCAGGCGTGCTAGTCGCCGCGCGGTTAGCGGCATCCATATCGAGACGGATGAGCCTTGGCGGCTTGACCGGATTGGGTCGACAGTGAAGTTCAATTCGATGTTCTCGCAACTGGTTCAGCCGGAGTTTTTGAATCGAACAACGCAAAGAGACGTGCCGGAACTGTTCCAGTCCGCTCTCGATGCTGGATGGGCTGTTGAGGTCAGTGGTGCCTGGGTTCTTCGATTCTTCTCCCAGGGGTATCGGGGTAACCGATCGTCGTTCACTGATTTGACGGGATATGAGGCCGCGATCAATGGCCGCGCAATCCCGGATTTCGACCTTTCGGATGATGATCCGATACGAGTTGAGGTGCTGATTAGGCGCGCCTACTCCTTCGCTCACTGTGCACTGTTTCTGTTGCGTGAAATGCCAAACTCTCCACCCGGGAGTGCATACATTTCGATTGGTCCAACCCTGTATGACGAGAACGTTGTAACGGGGAGTGTGACGTTCTGTGTGCGACGTGAACAGGAAGGCTCCTACCTGGCAGACATCTCGCAGGTTGCCCTGTCTGGCATTCTAGTGGTGGAAACGGAAGATTGCGTCAGCCCGTTGGGTTGATTCACCGGACGCACTCTCACGGTGCCAGTGATCGGCATACCTGTCAGTCGTGGCGCGAGGCCCGCGCGGACGCCGTCGTCGGCTGGGGGCGGTGGGTCGGGTGGCCCGAAGGGATTTCCCCCTCGGGCCAGA